>JAYUJG010000001.1:0-6696 GCA_043765355.1 Acidobacteriaceae bacterium
TATAGTGACGGGGCTTCGCCCCGTTCAGGCGGGGCAGATCCCCGCCACCACACATGCAACTTCCACGCAACCCACATCCACCCAAGCTGAGATTCACAAAAATCATTCTGTAATGGAAGGCGTGGTCAGCGGCGTCGCCTCTTACGGCAACTGCTTCGGCGTCCCCAATCTCGGCGGTGAAGTAAAGTTCGAGCCTTGCTACTCGGGCAATCCGTTGGTGAACGCCTTCGCGCTGGGATTGGTTCGCCGCGACCAAATCTTCTACGGACGCGCTTCGGGCGAGGGCAATCCCGTAATTTATGTCGGATCGAAGACCGGGCGCGACGGCATCCATGGCGCGACTATGGCCAGCGAAGAGTTCAGCGAAGGCTCCGAAGCGAAGCGGCCGAATGTCCAAGTCGGCGATCCGTTTCTCGAAAAACTGCTGCTCGAAGCCTGCCTCGAAGCCATGCAAACCGGTGCCATCGTTGGCATTCAAGACATGGGCGCAGCCGGCCTGACCTGCTCGACTTGCGAAATGGGAGCGCGCGGCGGCACCGGAGTTGAAATCGAACTGGATCTTGTCCCGCAACGCGAGACCGGCATGACTCCCTACGAGATCATGCTCAGCGAATCGCAAGAACGTATGTTGCTGGTCGCGCAAAAAGGCCGCGAAGAAGAAATCTTCCGCGTCTTCAAAAAGTGGGGACTCGATGCGGTGGAAGTAGGCCGCGTCACCAGCGATGCGACCATGCGCGTACTCGAACACGGCAAGATCGTCGCCGAAATTCCGAACGCCGCCCTTACCGACGACGCGCCCGTTTACAAGCGTCCGCTGGCGCGCTGGGAGCCGCCGGTCGATCGCGAAAAACCCGAGCACATTCAGTTCTCCACGCGCACAGATTTCACCGTCGAGCTCAAGCAGTTGCTCGCGAGTCCAAACATTTGTTCCAAGCGCTGGGTGTGGCAACAGTACGACCACATGGTGCAGACCAACACCGTCGAAGCCCCTGGAGCGGGCGATGCCGGCGTCATCCGCATCAAAGGTTCCAATCGCGGACTCGCCATGGCCCTCGATGGCAACGGCCGCTGGTGCTATCTCGATCCGCGTCTCGGCGCGATGCACGCCGTCGCCGAAGCCGCCCGAAAAGTCGCATGCGCCGGAGCGACTCCCATCGGCGCCACCAACTGCCTCAATTTCGGCAACCCTGAAAAGCCCCACATCATGTGGCAGTTTTCGCAGACCATCGACGGCATCACCAAAGCCTGCGAAGAACTCGACACTCCCATCACCGGCGGCAACGTCAGCTTTTACAACGAAACTCTAGGCGAGGGAATTTTCCCCACTCCCGTAATCGGAGTCGTCGGGATTGTCGAAGACATCCACAAGTCGGCGAAGATGCACTTCGCAAAATCCGGCAGAAAAATCGTCCTGCTCCGCGCAACCCGGCCCGGCGATGCGGTCGATGCTGAACTGGAGTTTGGATCGTCCGAATACGCCAAAGAAATCCTCGGAGCCGTGTGGGGCTATCCTCCAGACTTGGACCTGGAAAAAGAAGCCACGCTACAACGCGCGCTGGTGGCGATCATTCAGGCGGGGCTGGTTGAATCCGCGCACGATTGCGCCGATGGCGGATTGGCGGTTGCGCTGGTCGAATGCGCGTTACCAGCCGGAGTGGGCCTCAACGTCAAGTTGCCCAAACCGAAAGTGGCCAACGAATTCGTGCTCTTCGCCGAAGACGCCAGCCGCGTCGTACTAAGCTGCGACCCGACGTACCTGTCGCGAATCCAACAAATAGCGGAGGAATACGGCATCTTCGCCGATGTACTAGGTGAAACGGGATCCAACAGAGTTGAGATCGCAGTCGGCGACCAGGCCGCAATTTCCGCCAGCATCGTCGAATTGCGAGGAGCATACGAAGGCGCGCTGGAAAAAGCGTTGCAAGAGGAACTGATGGTCGCCGTCACGAATTGAATTGACTTGACAACGACAGGACGGACGAGCGCATCCGTCCCCACGTAAGCGATTTTGGTTTAGCTGAATGCTAAGTGCTGAATGCTAAGTGCTGAATGCTGAAGGCTAAGTGCTATATGCTAACTGCTAAATGCTGACTTCCGATAAATTTCGCGATGAATGCGGCGTCGTCGCCATCCACGCCAACCCCGAGGCGGAGAAGCTCGCCTATCTCGGGCTCCACGCGCTGCAGCATCGCGGCCAGGAATCGGCCGGCATCGTCACCTCGGACGGCGAACGCTTGCGCCAGCATAAATCCATGGGACTCGTTGCCGATATCTTCGGCCATGACGTTCTGGCCTCGCTGCGCGGCATTCTCGCCATCGGCCACACGCGTTATTCGACGGCCGGCGATTCCGCGCTGCTCAATGCTCAGCCGATCATGGTGCAATCCAACAAGGGCACCATCGCGATCGCCCATAACGGCAACATCATCAACGCTCATGCGATTCGCGCCAAGCTCGAAGGCCAGGGCTCGATCTTCCAAACCAACAGCGACACGGAAGTTTTGGTCCACCTGATCGCGCTCTCTCGCGAACAGACGCTGCCCGACGCGATCGCCGACTCGCTGCGCCGCGTGGAAGGCGCTTTTTCGCTGGTCATGATCAGCCGCGACCGCATCTTCGCCGCTCGCGATCCCCGCGGATTCCGCCCTCTGGCCATGGGCCGCATCCCCGCCACCAGCAGCGATAAAAAAGACACCATTGTCTTCGCCTCCGAAACCTGCGCTTTCGATTTGCTCGGCGCCACCTACGAACGCGACGTCAAACCCGGCGAACTCGTTATCGTTGGCCCGGAAGGCGTCAGCTCGCGTTTCTACTCGCCGTCTCCCGCACAATCGAGCTGCATCTTCGAACACGTTTATTTTTCACGTCCCGATAGTCTGGTGTTTGGCCGCTCCGTCGATCAAAGCCGCGACGCCATGGGACGCCAACTTGCCCGCGAAGCCCCGGTCGACGCCGACGTAGTCGTTCCCGTCCCTGACTCCGGCAACACCGCAGCCATCGGATACGCCGCCGAAAGCGGCATCCCGTTTCGGCTCGCGCTCATCCGCAACCATTACATCGGTCGCACTTTCATCGAGCCGCAACAGGCGGTCCGCGACTTCGGCGTGAAGCTCAAGCTGAATGCCATTCGCAGCCTGATCGAGGGTCGGCGAATCGTCTTGATCGACGACTCGCTCGTCCGCGGCACCACCAGCAAAAAGATCGTCCGCATGATCCGCAACGCCGGCGCAAAGGAAGTTCACATGCGAATTTCCTGTCCGCCGACCATTTCCCCTTGCTTTTACGGAGTCGATACTCCGTCAAAAAATGAACTCATCGCCGCCAACAAGACTCTCGATGAGATTCGCGAATACATCGTCGCCGACTCACTCGCCTATCTTTCCCTCGAAGGCCTCAAGAAGGCTTGCGCGGACGGCGAAAAAACAACCTATTGCTCGGCCTGCTATACCGGTAACTATCCGACCAAGATCGACGTGGAACAGATACTCCCCGCCGCCACCTCGCAGTAACCCGCAACATGTGTGCAACATTTGTTCGTTCGAACTGAATCCATTGGCTTTTTCCAATTTCACGAGTGCAACCCGCCCCCATCCGATGCTATGCTCTCCGAGCAACGACCTCGTGTCGCCGCAACCGGCATGACAAAAGCTTTCTCCATTTTCGGATCCACTGCCGCCACTCAGTTGGGGCCACTTGAGCAGCAGTTACTGCACAAGCTGTGGTTGCAGGGCAATGCCACGGTGCGCGAGCTGCTTGCCGATGGCAAGATCAATCTGGCCTACACGACCGTAATGACCACGGTGGACCGGCTTTACAAAAAAGGCCTTCTCGACCGCGTCGCCGAGGGAAGGGCGTTTCGCTATACTCCGCGGCACACTTCAGAAGAACTTCAAAGGGTTACGGCGCTGGAAAGCATCCTCCAGTTGTTGGGATCTGCAACCACCGCTCCCATGCCCCTTTCCTATCTGGTCGAAGCCCTTAGCGCTCATGACGAACAGTTGCTGGACGAGCTGCAGCTTCTGGTCGAGCGCAAACGCCGCGAACTCGGTGATCGTGAAACCAGGCGGCGTGCTAGTAAAAATGAGGAGTTAGGCTGATGTTCGCCCTGCGCGAGATCGCCGTCTCGCTCACCTTTTTCGTGCTGCTCTACTGCCTACTATCGGCTTTGGTAGCCGCCGTGTGGCGCTCGCTTAAACTTTTGCGTGCGCGACACAAGAACGTTGCCGATCTGCTTTTCGGGCTGCGTGTCCTTCCGTTGGTAGCCTCCATCGCTCTTACCTTCATTTTTGTGGTGCCTTCGTTTCAATTGCTGGAGCCGCGCGCGATTGATGAGGGCATGGGTTCCACTCCGCTCGCGCTCGGTATTTGCGCGCTGGTGCTGATCGCCTGCGGTTGCTTTCGCGTCATTACCGCCCAGACGAGAACTTCTCGCGTCGTCGCCCGTTGGCTTGATGGCGCACCCCCCCTCGATGCCGGTTCGCAGACGGTTACATTTCGAGCGCAGCGCGAAGCTCCGCCGCTCACGCTCGTCGGAATCCGCAAACCGAGAGTACTGATTTCCGAATCCACGGTCGCTCTACTTAGTCACGACGAACTCCAGATCGCGCTCAAGCACGAGCGCGCGCACATGCAGTCGCGCGACAATCTGAAAAAACTCGTTGTCCGCTTGTGCCCATTCCCGGGCATGGCGGCGTTGGAAAGCGCGTGGGCGCAGGCCGCCGAACTTGCCGCTGACGATGCGGCTGTTTCTACACAGGACGACGCCGTTGACCTCGCCGCGGCCTTGGTCAAGCTGTCTCGGCTGGTTCCGGTGACGGCCGCTCCCGTTTGCACCGTGGGTTTCGTAACTGGATCCCTCAGCGCGCGCGTGGCCCGTCTGCTGGCCTGGGATCAAATGGAAGCCGAAGCCGGCAAAGCTCAGCAGGTCCGAATGCGCGCGCGGTACGCCGTCCCCTCCGTTCTAGCCGCGCTTTCATTAGTCTTTCTCGGCTATGGCCCAGTTCTCGCCCTTACCCACGAAGTCACCGAGTGGCTTGTCCGCTAGTTACCTTCCCGAACATCACTTTTCGATGCACTATTGCTGGTAGTAGGTGACGGCTCCCGTTATTCTCGGTGAGCTAGTCTACGTAGCTGCGTAGGCCACTTTCCCCAAGCAAGTCTGGCGAGCGGCAATCCTTTCGTTTACGGACGGTTTTTGCATGTACGCGGGCCCTTCAATCTCTGTATCTCGCGGATCGCGTTCGCCGATCCGCGCCGTAGCCCTCCTGCTTCTAATCTCCATTCCTACATTCCTGCGCGCCCAGAATCCGAACGGCGCCCTTCGGGGAGAAGTTGAGGACGCGAGTTCCGCGCGTGTGCCCGGAGCCCGAGTCGTAGCTCAGTCCAACGGATCCGCCATTACCCGTGAGGCCGTCGCCAGCGATCGCGGAGAGTTCCGCATCGACGGCATGTTGCCCGGTTCCTATCGCGTCACCGTTACGGCAAATGGCTTTTCTGTGGCTACCGCCGATGTGAATGTGTCCGTCAGCCAGGTGAGCGACGTCATCGTGAAGCTCAAGCCGGAGACTGGACGCGAAACGGTGAACGTGCGAGAGAACGCCTCCTCGATTACGACCGAGTCGATCGATACGGCGAGTGCCGTGCATCAGGGAGTGGTCACCAGCCATGATCTCGAGACCCTTCCACTCACGGCGCGCAGCTTCGCCAACATCGCGTTTCTCGTCCCGGGAACTGAACCCGTTGAACCTTCCGATCCGACCAAGGCGCGCATCACCGCCGTCTCCACCGGCGGCAGCTCGGGCCTGAACAACGAATTGTCCGTGGATGGCGGCGATAACTCCGACGATTGGATCGGCGGCTTTCTACAAAATTTCTCACCCGACGGCATTCAGGAATTTGCGGTGCGCACGGCGGGGCAAGACGCCGACACCGGCGGGACCACTGCAGGTTCCGTCGTGATTACAACCAAGCACGGCACCAACGAATGGCACGGCGATGCGGCGTTCTATGGGCGTGCGTCTGCGCTCAACGCCCGCTTTCCGATTGAGAATCCGGCCCCCAATCCCAAGCAGCCATTTTCCCGGCAGAACTATGTCGGCACCGTCGGTGGGCCGCTCGTGAAAAACAAATTCTGGGTCTTCGCCTCGTTCGAGCATGTGCATGAAAATGCCAGCATCGCCTACAGCCCCTCGAGCGCGGCACAATTTAATGCGCTCGCACAGTTGGCCTCTGACGGACTGATTCCGGAAGTCAACTCCATCGCCGTCCCGCTAAATGTTCCAATCCCGTTTCGCGATTACATCAGCTCGTTGCGTTTCGATTGGGCACAGTCCGCAAAGTCGCAGTGGTTTCTGCGTACGTCGCAAGACAGCTACATTACGCACAATGCTTTGGTCCAGCAGGCAACACTGCCTTCAACCGGACTAACGACGCACAACAACTACTCGAACACCGTGCTCAGCAACACGTATGCTTTCAGCCCGACGTGGCTCGGCAATTTTGTATTCGATGCGAGCTTGCTGCACCTCACCCAGACGCGCAACTCCAATCTCGGCTTCGCGCTGGCGTTTCCCTTCAGCTCGACCGCGTTAACTGTCTCCGGCTTCGAGACCTTTGGCGACAACCAATTCGCCACTCCCATCACGCTGTTTCCGACCTTGCGTAATCAGGACAAGTATCAGTTCCGCTACGATCTGA
>JAYUJG010000002.1:0-12196 GCA_043765355.1 Acidobacteriaceae bacterium
AAGAAGCCGGTCGAAGTCGAGCCGTTCTCCTTTTATCTATCCGCATGGGAAGAGGACCGTCACACGATTGCGCAGGCGAACATCGAACTGGACGACAAAGGCAAGATCGCAGGCGAGCTGGTGAACGCACGTAAGGCGGGCAACTTTGTTCTCGTGAATCGCGATGAAGTCGATTACGTTGACGTCAGCCCGAAGCAGCTCGTATCGGTGGCGGCTTCGCTAGTGCCGTTTCTTGAGCACGATGACGCGAACCGCGCGCTGATGGGTGCGAACATGCAACGTCAGTCGGTGCCGCTGCTGCGTGCGCAGGCTCCGATTGTTGGAACCGGCATGGAAGGCGTTACGGCGCGCGATTCTGGCGCGGTGATTCTGGCCAAGCGCAACGGCATCATCGATTCGGTCGATTCCGAACGCATTATTGTTCGAGTCGAAGGCGAGCATCATCCGATGCAGCTTTCGCGTGAAGTGGGCAGCGACATTTATCAGCTCACGAAGTTCAAGCGTTCGAATCAGAACACCTGCATCAACCAGAAGCCGATTGTGAAAAAAGGGCAGCGAGTGGTGAAGGGACAGGTTATCGCGGACGGTCCTTGCACGGACTTTGGCGAGTTGGCTCTTGGTCGCAACGTGCTCGTGGCGTTCATGCCGTGGCGCGGCTACAACTTTGAAGACGCAATTCTGGTTTCGGAAAAGATGGTGAAGGAGGATTACTACACCTCGGTTCACATCGAAGAGTTCGAACTGGAAGCGCGCGACACGAAGCTCGGTCCGGAAGAAGTGACGCGGGATATTCCGAACGTGAGCGAGTCGACGCTGCGGAATCTGGACGAAGCGGGGGTGATCCGCATCGGCGCCGGCATCAAGCAGGGGGACATCATCGTCGGCAAAGTTACGCCGAAGGGTGAAACGCAGCTTACGCCGGAAGAAAAACTGTTGCGTGCGATCTTCGGCGAAAAAGCCGGCGACGTGCGCGACGCATCACTCTACTGCCCTCCGGGAATTGAAGGCATCGTGGTCGACGTGAAAATTTTCTCGCGTAAGGGCCAGGAAAAAGACGAACGCGCCAAGACGATCGAAGGCAATCAGATTGCGAAGCTGGAGAAGAACCTTTCGGACGAGATTCGAATTCTAACCGACGAGCGCCTGAAGCGTCTGGACGGCCTGCTGGGCGGCAAGGAAGTGCAAGCCGATCTGCACGACGAGCGCACCAACAAGCGGCTGCTGACCAAAGACGCGATTCTTGACCGCGACGCCATCGAGCGTATTTCTACCCGTAATCTGAAGCGGATCAAGTATGCCGACAAAGATCCACGCGTCAACGAGCAGATCGACGAGATCGAGGAGATGACCTCGCGGCAGATCGACGTGCTCAAGAAGATCGTCAACGAGAAGAAAGACAAACTGACCAAGGGCGATGAACTGCCGCCGGGCGTGATCAAGCTGGTCAAGGTTTACATCGCCATGAAGCGCAAGCTGAGTGTCGGCGACAAGATGGCCGGACGCCACGGTAATAAGGGTGTGATCGCGCGCATTCTGCCCGAAGAGGATATGCCGTACCTGGAGGATGGAACGCCGGTTGAGATCGTCCTGAATCCGCTCGGTGTGCCGAGTCGTATGAACGTGGGACAGATTCTGGAAACCCACCTGGGATGGGCGGGACACGAGCTTGGTAAGAAGATCGCGGAACTGCTGAAGCATAACACTCGCGCGGAAGCAATTCGGCGCGATCTGAAAGCTCTGTTCAAAGGCACGGTTCTGGCCGACACCATCGCTGACATGAGTGAAGATGAGCTCGAAGCGGTGGCTCCGACGCTGGCCAAGGGCGTATTCATGGGATCGGCCGTATTTGACGGCGCTCGTGAATCGGAAATCAAGGCGTTGCTGGCGAGCGCGGGGCTGCCCACCGCGGGCAAGACCACGCTGCGCGACGGCATGACCGGCGAGCAGTTCGAATTGCCAGTCACGGTTGGCTACATCTACATGTTGAAACTGTCGCACTTGGTGGACGACAAGATTCACGCGCGTTCCATCGGGCCGTACTCGCTGATCACGCAGCAGCCGCTGGGTGGCAAGGCGCAGTTCGGGGGCCAGCGTTTCGGAGAGATGGAAGTCTGGGCTCTGGAAGCGTATGGCGCGGCGTTCATCCTGCAAGAGTTGCTGACGGCGAAGTCGGACGATGTTTACGGACGCACCAAGATCTACGAGGCGATCGTTAAAGGCGAAGCCGCGATGGAGCCGGGTGTGCCGGAATCGTTCAACGTGCTGATTCGCGAATTGCAGGCACTGTGCCTGGATGTCGAGCTGATCAAGATCACGGAGAAAAAGCCGGTGGCGGTAGCGGCGGATTAGTCGTTGGTCGCTAGTCGCTGGTCGTTAGTCGCTAGTCGTGAGTGGTTGGCTTTCAACGACGCGACGACTGGCATTTGATGCAAAGTTTTTCAGGAAACGAGACTCGCAGGATCGCCTTTGAGGATGCGAGTTAGAGATTGAGCTAGCGACTGACGACCAGCGACTAGCGACTTCTTCAAAGGCCGCGAGCGGCGGCGTATCAGCCGAGGAAAGCGGAGGAACATGTTTCGTTCGAGCCCGTTCGATATGGCAAATCCCGTGGCTGATTTTGACGCCATTCGCATCAGCCTTGCCTCGCCGGAAAAGATCCGGAGCTGGTCGCATGGGGAAGTGACCAAGCCGGAAACCATCAATTACCGCACCTTCAAGCCGGAGCGCGATGGCTTGTTCTGCGCGCGCATTTTTGGCCCGGTCACCGACTGGGAATGCCTCTGCGGCAAATACAAGCGCATGAAGCATCGCGGAGTAATCTGCGACAAGTGCGGCGTGGAAGTCACGCTGTCGAAAGTCCGCCGCGAGCGCCTTGGCCATATCGAGCTCGCGTCGCCATGTTCGCACGTCTGGTTCTTCAAGGGACTGCCGAGCCGCATCGGGCACTTGCTCGATATTTCTCTGCGCGATCTGGAAGCGATTCTCTACTTTGAAGCCTATGTTGTGGTTGACGCCGGCGATTCCGCGGCGAAAGATCACGAGGTCCTCAAAGACGAAGCGAAGTATCGCGAGCTCGATCAGCAGTTCCGCCCGACTGGCTTCAAAGCGATGATGGGCGCGGAAGCGATCAAGGAACTTCTCAAGCGCATTGAAGTCGATTCTCTTTCCGTTGAACTGCGCGAGAAGATGAAGCACGAAACCTCGCTGCAGAAGCGCTTGAAGTATGCCAAGCGCCTGAAAGTGGTCGAGGCGTTCCGCAAGAGCGGCAACAAGCCGCAGTGGATGATTCTCGACGTGCTGCCGGTGATTCCACCCGAGCTGCGTCCGCTGGTTCCACTGGATGGCGGCCGTTTCGCCACATCCGATCTGAATGACCTGTACCGTCGCGTCATCAACCGCAACAACCGGTTGAAGAAGCTGATGGATTTGCACGCTCCGGAAGTCATCGTGCGCAACGAAAAGCGCATGTTGCAGGAAGCGGTTGACGCGCTATTCGACAACGGACGCCGCGGACGCGTGTTGCGTGGCGCCAACAATCGCCCGCTGAAGTCGCTCTCCGACACGCTGAAGGGCAAGCAGGGCCGTTTCCGTCAGAACCTGCTGGGCAAGCGGGTGGACTACTCCGGACGTTCGGTGATCGTGGTTGGTCCCGAACTCAAGTTGCATCAGTGCGGGTTGCCGAAGAAGATGGCGCTCGAGTTGTTCAAACCATTCATTTATCACCGCCTCGAACAAACGGGAAACTGCACCACGATCAAACAAGCCAAGGAAATGGTGGAGCAGCAGGACCCGATTGTTTGGGACATTCTGGAAGAGGTCATCAAAGACCATCCAGTAATGCTGAACCGGGCGCCAACACTGCATCGCCTCGGTATTCAGGCGTTCGAGCCGGTGCTGGTGGAAGGCAAAGCGATCAAGATCCATCCGTTGGTTTGCACCGCGTTCAACGCCGACTTTGACGGCGATCAGATGGCGGTGCACATTCCACTGTCGCCCGAAGCGCAGGTGGAAGCGAGCGTTCTCATGCTGTCATCGCACAACATTCTGTCGCCGGCATCAGGCCAGCCCATCACGGTGCCCACGCAGGACATGGTGCTCGGTCTTTACTACCTGACAAAAGCGAAGCCCGGTGCCAAGGGTGAAGGACGCTCCTTCGCCAATATCGATGAAGTCGTGATCGCGCTGGAGATGGGAGAAGTGGAAACGCTCAGCCCGATTCGTTTGCGCTACACCGGCGAAGTCATCGACCTGACGCAGGCCTACGACGATCAGGATGTAAACCACACCGAGCCGATCCACGTCGTGCGCGAGTACTTGAACACGACGGTTGGGCGCGCGATTCTGAACGACCATTTGCCGAAGGCTGTGCCCGGCGTCAACATGGCGATGCCGTACATCAACGGCTTGCTCAAGAAAAAAGGTATCGGACAGCTAGTCAACTATTGCTACCTGCGGTTTGGGCTGGAAGTAACCGTCAAGATGCTCGATGAGATCAAGTCGCTTGGCTTCCGTTACGCCACGCGGTCTGGCTTGTCGATCGGCATCGACGACATGGTGATCCCCGACAACAAGAAGACCCTGGTCAAGGACGCCGACAAGTTGGTTATCGCGGTCCAGCAGCAATATCTGGATGGCGCGATCACCAATGGCGAGCGCTACAACAAGGTCATCGAAATCTGGTCGGCGATCACGGAAAAAGTTGCCGATGAAATGTTTGGTCAGATGCAGCGTCGTGACAAAGAAGGCCAGCTGAATCCGATTTACGTCATGGCCGACTCCGGCGCTCGAGGATCGAAACAGCAGATTCGGCAGCTCTCGGGGATGCGCGGACTGATGGCGAAGCCGACGGGTGAAATTATCGAGACGCCGATCACGGCAAACTTCCGTGAAGGTTTAACGGTGCTGGAATACTTCATCTCGACGCACGGCGCGCGCAAGGGGCTGGCCGACACCGCGCTCAAGACGGCTGACTCGGGATACCTGACGCGGCGTCTGGTTGACGTGGCACAGGACGTCATCATCAGCGAATACGACTGCGGCACGGTGGACGGAATTTTCGTTTCCGGCATCGTCGAAGCCGGCGAAATTATCGAACCGTTGCGCGACCGCATCGTGGGCCGCGTATCGCTCGAGAAGATCAAAGACTACGAGGGTCAGGTCGTCGTCGACGTGAATCACGAGATCACCGAGGATCTGGCGGGCTCCATTCAGGCTTCCGGAATCGAGCGTGTGAAAATTCGGTCGGTGCTTACCTGCGAATCGAAGCGGGGCGTTTGCGTCATGTGTTACGGACGCAACCTGGCTTCCGGTCGTCTGGTGGAACTCGGCGAGGCTACCGGCGTGATCGCGGCTCAGTCGATTGGCGAGCCTGGAACGCAGCTCACCATGCGTACCTTCCACATTGGTGGTACGGCATCGCGAGTTTCGGAACAATCGCGCCTCGATGCGAAAACTACGGGCAGCGTGCGCTTCATCAACTTGCAGACGGTGAAATCGAAGTCTGGCGACCTGGTGGTGATGAACCGTCAGGGATCGATTGCAGTGATCGACGAAAAGGGCCGTGAACGGGAGCGTTATGCGGTCGTGTATGGTGCCAAGGTCAAGGTGGTTGAGGGAACAGCGGTAAAACTCGGAGACGTGATGGTCGAGTGGGATCCGTACACTTTTTCGATTGTCACCGAAATTGGGGGCACGGTTCAGTTCAAGGACTTGCAGGAAGGCATCACGCTGAACGAAGAAGTCGACGAAGTCACGGGTCTGTCGCGTCACGTGGTGGCGGATTCGCCCGACGAGAAGCGTCAGCCGGCCCTGGTCATCAAGGGCAAGGCGAGCAAACGCTACTTGATGCCTTCGCGAGCTCACCTGATGGTGCAGGACGGAGACACCGTATTCCCTGGCGACGTGCTGGCGAAGATTCCGCGCGAGACGACCAAGACCAAGGACATCACCGGCGGTCTGCCGCGAGTGGTGGAATTGTTTGAGGCTCGCAAACCGCGCGAGACGGCGGTCATCAGCGAAATCGATGGCGTGGTGCGCTTCGGCGAAGTGGCCAAGGGACAACGGAAACTCTACGTGGCAGCGGACAACGGCACGGAGAAGGAATATTCGGTTCCACGGGGGGTTCACATCAACGTGCAGGAAGGCGAGCGCGTGAAGGCGGGGGAACCGCTGATGGACGGCCCGCTCAACCCGCACGACATCCTGGCTGTACTGGGAGAAAAAGAGCTGCAGTCTTACCTGGTGAACGAAATCCAGGAAGTCTACCGCTTACAGGGCGTGAACATTTCGGATAAGCACATCGAAGTGATCGTGCGCCAGATGATGCGCTGGGTGAAGGTGGAAGACGTGGGCGATACGCAGTTCCTGCTGGAACAGCAAATCGACAAATTCCGTTTCCACGAAGAGAACGAACGGGCGATCGCGAATGGCGGCAAACCGGCTACTGGGCGTCCGTTGCTGCTCGGTATCACGAAGGCGTCGCTCTCGACCGACTCGTTCATCTCGGCGGCGTCGTTCCAGGAGACGACGCGGGTGCTGACCGAAGCTTCGATTCAGGGAGCGGTCGATCATCTCCGCGGCTTGAAGGAGAACGTCATTGTGGGCCGTTTGATTCCTGCCGGCACCGGGATGGAATATTACCGGAACGTGCGTCTCTCTCCAGAAATGGAAGAGGCCGCGAGCAAGGTGCAGGAAGAAGTCTCGCAAGCATACGAAGACGCCGAGCGCGCGCTCGAACTCATGCGGCACGAGGGCGAGACCGAAGAGCTGGCGGCGGAGTAAGCGGGAACGAATTTCAGGGACAGGGGCGACGTCAGTCGTAACAACGACAGTCGGCCCTCATTTTCTTGAATGACGTTTTTAAAGCCAACTGCAATGTCTTTAGCACTGGAACCACAACGCCCCACCGGGCAATCGCAGGATCGTAACTCGCCACCGGAGCCGATTCCCGGCGGACTGATCCTGGCCCCGGCCCTGGGACGCTTTTGGCGGTTGTTTCGCTTGTCAATCTGGCGCGCTTTTGAGCACGACGCTTTCGGGACAGCCAAAGCCTCGGCCTATTCCTCGCTCTTCACTTTTTTCCCAGCCCTGCTGGTGCTCGGATCGGCTCTCGCCACCATGAGCCGAGGCCAGGTCTATCTTCGTGAAATTTCTTACGCTCTGGGAACGATCTTGCCCGCGGGCAGTACCACCGTACTCGCCTATTTGAGAGACAGCGTTCATCGGCCGGTGGGCTTGATCCTCACGACTTCTCTGCTGACCATCTGGAGCGCTTCCGGCGTCATCATTTCCTGGATGGACGGATTTCGCCGCGCCTACCAACTTCCGAAAACCTGGGGGCTGGTGCAGGAACGATTGATTGCGATTTCGCTCGTCTTGATGGCGGGTCTTCCGCTCACCTTTGCGACGGTGCTGGTCGCATTCGGCAGCCGCATTGAAACGCGGATTTTGTTTCACATCGGACACGAATTCGGGCCGCTGATTTTGTTGTTGTGGGGCGCGACCCGTTGGGCGATCGCGATTCTCACCAGCATCGCCGTGATCCAACTGATCTACCACAACGCAGTGCCCCGTACCCAGCCCTGGCACAGCGTTTTGCCGGGAGCCGTGCTGGCCACCGCCATGTGGCTGCTCTCGACGGCTTTCTTTGGCTGGTATCTGCAGCACTACGCCGATTACAGCGTGATCTACGGCTCATTGGGCGTTGGCATTGCGCTGCTGGTCTGGATGTATCTGATCTCGCTGGTGGTGCTGATCGGGGCGGAGTTTAACGCCATGCTTTTTCCGCGCGGGCTGACAAGGGTTCGAGGCACCTAGATGCCCGAGTGAAAAATCAATCAGAGTGAGTCGGATTCCACGAACTGAACAGAGTCAAAGCGTAAACCACCAAGGGCACGAAGGATCACGAAGTTTAAGGTCTTGTTTTTCTTTTGGTGTTTCTTCGTGGACCTTCGTGCCCGGCGTGGTTGACGATTCGCAAATCGCCTCGCTGCGAAATCAAGGCCAGTATTCCCAATTTCCTCGCTCGTGCATACGACTTGCAATAAAATTGAAGGGGCCTTCCGCCGAGAGGATGTCGCGAGTTGAGAGAACGCAAATTAGATCTGGTTGAGGGAACTTTTCCCCTCGTTGCGGCAGGTCCGGTAGAAAGAGCGGAACGGATGCGCCGCGCAAAAATTATCTGCACGATAGGCCCGGCCTCCGACTCCGAGGAAATGATTCGCGACCTGATGCGCACGGGCATGGACGTTGCGCGCCTCAATTTTTCGCACGGAACCCACGCCGAGCACGCGCAGCGCATCAAGCGGTTGCGGCGGGCCGCGGAGTATCTGAAGCGGACCATCTGCATTCTGCAAGATTTGCAAGGTCCAAAGATTCGCACCGGGCGCCTGAAAAATGGGAAGGCCATCTTGCTGCAGGCCGGAGGCGTGCTGACGATCACGCCGCGCAAGGTGGAGGGGAGCGCCTCCGAGATCTCGACCGATTTCGCCGGATTGGCGCGCGAAGTCGAGCCTGGATCGCGGGTGCTTTTGTCCGACGGCCGCATTGAACTCAAAGTGCGCTCGATTCGTGGCGCCGATGTGGAATGCGAAGTGATGAACGGCGGCACGCTCGGCGAGCAGCAGGGAATCAATTTACCCGGCGCGGCCGTGGCGATTCCAGCGCTCACGGCCAAGGACAAGAGAGATCTCGAGTTTGGATTGAAGCACGGAGTCGATGCGGTGGCGCTGTCGTTCGTGCGTTCCGCGGACGACATTCGCGAGGCCAAGACGCTGATGCGGGGGTTTGGGAAGTCGGTCCCCATCATCGCCAAGCTGGAAAAGCCGCAAGCGATCGAACGTCTGGAAGAAATTTTGGAAGTGGCCAACGGCGTGATGATCGCGCGCGGCGATCTTGGCGTGGAAATGCCGCCCGAGCGCGTCCCGATCATACAGAAACTGGTGATTCAGCGGGCGGGCGTTTGGCGCAAGCTGGTGATCACCGCGACGCAGATGCTGGAGTCGATGACCGAGAACCCGCGCCCCACAAGGGCTGAGGCGAGCGACGTAGCCAACGCGATTTTCGACGGCACCGACGTGGTGATGCTTTCGGGAGAAACTGCGAGCGGACGTTATCCGCGCGAGACGGTCGCCATGATGGCCCGCATCATTCTTGAGGCGGAAGCGAGCATCGCGCAACTGCCGCCGCCGCCGCGCCGCCGCCGCGAGGATCACCGCTATTCGGTTGCCGAAACCATCTGCGAGTCCATCGCTCACGCGGCCGAAGATTTGCCCATGGGCGCGATCGCCGTATTCACAGAGAGTGGCAACACCGCGCGCATGATGTCAAAGCATCGGCCGAGAGTTTGTATTTACGCGTTCAGCCGCAGGCGCGAAGTGTGCAATCGCATGAACGCGCTGTGGGGCGTGCATCCGGTGCACAAAAAAACCTGGGACTCGGCGGAGTCGATGCTGAGGACCGCCGAAAAAGAATTGCTGCCGAAAGGGCTACTGCGGCCCGGGGACGTGCTTGGCTTGGTGGCCGGAACGAAACTCACGTCAGGCGCGACGAATTTTATGCGGCTGCACACCGTGGCGGAAAGTGATCGCACGCGTGCGATGCGAAAGAAGAAGAAATAGCGATCTGATTTTGTCAGCATGAGCGAAGCCGAGGATTTGCAATCGCTTTTGTTGCCAGGATTTGTTGCCAGGACTTTCGCCGCCAGGATACGATGCAAACGACGACCACGTTCTGTGACGACTCACGAGACCCTGCCGTCCGCGGCTTTCTGCACTCTCCCGCGAATCCAAACCGCGACGCCGTGATCCTGACTCACGGCGCAGGCGCGAATTGCAGCGCCCCTCTCATCGTCGCTCTGAGCGAGATTTTCGCCGCGAATGGTTATGTTGTTCTGCGCTGCGATCTTCCGTTTCGGCAAGAGCGCCCGGGCGGCCCGCCGTTCCCAGGCAAGGCAGAGCGGGATCGTGCAGGACTGCGAAATGCAGTCGCGGCCGTGCGCCGGCGAGTCGCAGGCAAGATTTTTCTTGGCGGCCATTCTTACGGGGGACGCCAGGCGACAATGCTTTGCGCCGAAGAGCGGGAACTTGTCGCGGGACTCTTGCTGCTCTCTTACCCCTTGCACCCGCCGCGCAAACCAGAGCAACTCCGCACGCAGCATCTGCCCAACTTGCGCACGCCGAGCCTGTTTGTTCACGGCACGCGCGACCCGTTTGGAAGTATTTTGGAAATGACGAACGCCATGCGGCTGGTAGCCGGCAAAAACGAATTGTTGGAAGTGAAAGGCGCGGGGCACGACTTGGGATTCAAAGGGAAGACGCAAGAACTTCCGCAAGTCGTCTTCGGGAAATTTAATAAGATGTTCGGCTCGGGGGGCTCTGATTCAGTGTCGGACGAAGAGCGCAACCACAGAGGAGACAGGGGGAAAGAGGTTCACGGGGGGATTTGATCAGAGATTCCGTAGATTGTGTGGGGGCGGGGCTTCGCTCCGCACAAACGGGGCGGAGCCCCGTCACCACACGAGTCTGGGCGGTACGTAGCTAGTTGACCCAGCTCGAGTTCGATCCGCCGTTCGGTTTGTCTTTGTCTTTGTCTTTGTTTTTGTCGTTGGGGGGCAGGTAGTTTCCGTGAGAGTCGAAGGTGACTTCGCGGTCGTGATCTTTCATATAGACCTCGAATTGTTTCGCGGTGCGGCGGCGCTTCCAGCGGTAGTAAGAATTGCGCAGGCTGAAATATCGTTCGGACGCTGCATAACTCAGGCCGCGCTTGGGCAGAAATTTCACGAACAGAAAACCGAAGAGCAATCCGCCGAGATGCGCAAACACGGCGACCCCGCCTTGTGACGGTTCAAACACCGCGATGATCGCTACCACCACCCAGATGCCTACTAGATACTTGGCTTTGATCCGGAAGGGTAGAGGAAACAGAAACATTTCCTGATCGGCGTAGAGAATCCCGAAAGCCATCAGCAAGCCAAAAATTCCGCCCGACGCGCCCACTGTCGCGATTGCCGGACTCGCTCCCAGAAAATGGGTGTAGGCGATGGCAATGGTTACCAGCGCGGCGCCGACGACACAAAATGTGTAGCACTCAATGAATCGTCGCGGCCCCCAGTCGCTTTCGAGGTAGGCCCCAATAAACCAGAGCGTCAGCATGTTGAAAAATACGTGGCTGAAGCTGGCATGCAGAAATGAATAGGTGACCAGTTGCCAAACCTCGCCGCGCATCACGGAAGTCGGGATCAGAGCCAGCCAGGCGCCCATCAGGCGAACCAGGTCAGGAGCGAAGACGCGCATGACTGCCTGGAACAGGTAGATTCCAGTGCACGCGAGAATAATGCGCTTCACCCATCCTGCAAACGGGGGGGAGCTGAACGAGATGGTTTGTCCGCGGCTCACGAATCCTCGAATCCTGTAGCTATCTTTCCGGCTCAGGCACGACCGGGAGACTGCGATGCCCCGCCGCATTCACTGCTCGGACACCGAATATCACATTATCCTTCGAAACGTTCAGGGTTGCACGCGTGACGGCACTGACCATTTGGGCGTATTCCCAGTCGGGCGCAGTCGTCGAGCGCCAGACGACTTCGTAGGCGGAGGCACCGGACGACGGCTCCCAGGAAAGAGTCGTGTCGTTTTCCAGATTTTTAGTGACGATTTTGAGGTTGCCGGGCGGCGCTGGAGCTGACGCCAACGAGGCCAGGGTCGCGGCGTTCAGACGGGCGACGTGTTGCACATAGTCGAAGTTCACAAACTTCGCGAGGTCGCCGTATTCGACGCCGTTTTCGGTGCGGGGAGTTTGATGCTGGCGGTTGAAGTCTTCGCGGAATTCGGTGAAGCGCACGGCGGCGAATCCCTGCTGATTGAAAGAATAGTGATCGCCGCCGCGGAGGAAACGGTCCAGGCGAAAAATCATTGCCGGCTTCACGCCGGCGTCGTAGGAGCGCCCGACATCGACGATGTATCGAGCCAGTTCGCGCGAAGTGGAGTCGCTCTCTCCGCCCAAGGCTCGAATTCGCTTGCTATCCGCCTCGCTCGCGGCGGTGGGTAGGCCTTCGGAAAACACCCGCACGATGCTGGCATCCTGTCCGGGACCAAGATCGCCTCCCACAATGTCGTTGTTCAGGACGGCTTCGATCTTCCATCCCAGCTGTTTCGCCATCTGAGCGAAGTGTTTGCTGCCGTTCAGGCCTTGTTCTTCT
>JAYUJG010000003.1:0-6245 GCA_043765355.1 Acidobacteriaceae bacterium
CGCAAACCCTGATCTCGCCAGCCATCCTCAGCCAACCGTTAGTAAAGCCGCTAAACCACCTTTCCTCCGTTTGTCCGTGACACGACCAGAATACGAACCAGCCATTACACGTCGTGAGTGCTATCGCCCGTTATTGTCAACAATCCGCTACAATCTCGGCTGATGTAGGGATGGAGCTTTCATGCCCCAAATCAACCCCCCTCGAAGGACGTTGATGTCGTTTTTGTCGTCTGATGGTGATGGGGTCCTACTGCGTCCTTCTCGCCGCGCTCGACTGGTCGCGGCGGCGTTGGCTCTCTTCTGGCCGGCACTATGTATTTGCCAGCCACAGGCTCGCAGTATTCTTTGCCGTAGCGGGAACGGAACTTTTGACGCCGAATTCCGCAGCGGAGTCACTGTGCACGTTGGGGCGGCAAGGGAACGAGGGCTTGCGACACTAGCGACACGGGCGTGCGCTGCCAAGCTTAACTGGGAAGAGCAAGAGCTACTGGTAGAGACGGGCGCTTCGCAGCTTGATCTTGATGCATTCGCCGTGGACTTGGGGGATGGCGTGCCCGTGGCTGCTTTTCAGATAAAAAAATCAAACACCAATTGCTGCATGGACTATCAAATTTATTCCTTGGAAAAGCCGCCGCGCTTACTGCGCACCATCACTGGGGGAGAATTCTTCAGCGCATCCGATATGAATTTGGATGGCAGCGTCGAAATTTGGACTAATGATGCCGCCGCGGTGGATGGCTTTGAGAAGCTGACTCTGAGCGAACTGGACGCTGCTCCGACGATCGTCTTCCGCTTTGCGCACGGTCAATTGCTGGATGCGAGCGCCGAGTTCCAACCCTATTTCGATGCTGAAATCGCACGGATGCGGGCCGGGATTCATGAGCAAGATCTGCAGGATTTCAAGAGTAGTGACGGCAAACTGACAGCCTTACCCTCTTTCACGCCAGAGCGGTTGCACCGCTTGCGAACAGTGAAGATCAAAGTGCTGGAAATCGTTTGGGCTTACCTTTACAGCGGACGTGAGCCGGATGCGTGGCGTTCGCTTGCTGACATGTGGCCCTCAGCGGATGTTGATAGGATTCGGGTCGCACTAGTGAATGCGCGGGCGCACGGAATTCACGATCAAGCCGATGGTACGTCCTCAGGTCCTCCTCGGGGTAAGAAAAAGCACGCGCAGGTTTTCGATGCAGTAAGCGGGTCCGGGCCGGGGAGCAAATTGGAGGTTGTTCCGCCTAAGGCAATCCTATTGGAGCGCCCACCAGTGTCGGAGATTCAGCAGCGAGGACCGCCGGAGGCGGAATTGGTTCTGGACCTAGTGGTGGATGGGTCTGGGAAAGTGAGGTCGGCCGACCCGGCGGGAAAGGTGAAATGGGTTGACCCGCAATTGATCAACGCCGCATTGAGTTGGAAGTTCATCCCCGCGTTTAAGGACGGTCGAGCTGTCGCCAGTCGCCTGCGTATAGCTGTCTCTGCAAGACAATAACTTTGGCCAAATGGGCATATCATCTACGAACCTAAACTGGAGTCCAGTAGTCCATAGTTGGTGAAAAATATCACTCACGCCCCAGAATCAGCTGGTGGCTTGGGCCACCCGCCCAACCTTGGCTTCGGATAGCGACGAAACGAAAAAGACGAAACAAAAAAAGGGAGCCGGATACCCCGGCCCCCTGGCGAATCGACGTGATCGCGTCCTAGAAGGTGAACTTCACCCCAAGACGGATCGTGCGAGCCGTCTGAAACAGATAAGGCTTCCCGTATTGGCTGTTAATTGTGTTGCCGGATCCCGTTCCACCAAAGTTAGCTTGGTTCAGCAGGCTTTGGACATCATAGGGACGCTCGGCGTTCGCGTAAAATCCCGGGCTGGCAATGAACGAGCCGTTCGGCGTGATATAGCTTTGTGTGATGTTGGAGTCGATCTGCTGACCCAGGGAGGTAACCGCGCGCTGGTTCAACAGGTTGGTGAAGGTTACAAAGAAGCTTAAATTATCCCTCTCTGTGACCTTGTAATTTTGCTGAATATTAAAGTCAGTCTGCGTGTACCACGGGGTGCGTCTGGTGCGTGGTGCGCCCACGGTAACAGTGCCGGTGGTTGGGTCCTCGGTAACGTCTACCCATTTCCCGCGACCGACGATATCAACCGGCCAGGCACCCGGCTGGCTGAAGCCTACATCCAGGTAGCTCGTCAGCGGTGAGCCGCTGTAAAGGACTTGAAAGATGCCAAAGTCCGTATTCAATTTGCGCGAAAATTTGCTCCAAGGCATCTCGTAGTAGGTGAATCCCTTGAATGCATTTGGACGATCCGTGGGGAGCAACCCGCTGGAAGAACCTCCGTTCGCGTTGAACGAAAAGTAAGGTTCGTCAAATGCACGGCTGTTGTTCGGTGCATTGCGTCCGCCGCCGCCGTCCGCTATGTCAGTAGAGGTCAAGCCAGTGTAATTTCCACGCAGCCTGCTGTAAGTGTAGGAGAACATGGCATACCAATGTTCGCCGGTGGTTTTCGTCAGCCGCAATTCGAGACCATCATAGCTGCGGGCTGCTGGTAACAGTCGGTTGGGGGGACACAAGCCCGAGACTGGGTCACAAGTCGTTGCCGGGGTCGCGCATCCCCCTGGGTTCGAGGGAGAACATCCGTACAGGAAGTTCCAGAATCCGTTGAAAGTGCTGGCGACGCCCTGACCAGGGTTATTGATAACAAAAGTCTCACCAATACTCGGGTTGAATAAGGCCGAGTCTTCGATCACGTGGTCGAGACGGCGACGATCCCATCGGGCTTCGAATGCCAGATTTTTTCGTATCTGGTAGTCGACGCCGAACACGGACTCATGCTGTTGGTAAGGCTTCAAGCCGGGTGCAACCCCTTCCTGTGTGGGGCTGCAAGTTGAACATGTAGTGGGAAAGGCGCGGAAGTTCGTGTTTTCTATAAATGTTAACCCGGGAGGGGTGGTCCCGCCATTGAAATTAGCTTGGGTCGTAGAATCGGTCCCCGGCCCCCCGCAGAATCGCCCAGAGCTGTTGAACACCGGGTTAATCGTGCTGAGGTCGGATGTGTTTAAGCCATATACGCAATTCTGCCAGTATTGGCCACCAAACGAGCTGATGGCCAAATTCAACTTCATGATGTCGTAGAACTTGCCGTAACTACCAAATACTTTCATCCGGCCGTCCTTGAATACATCCCAGGCGACGCCAATGCGGGGAGCAATCTTGTCGCCCCATCCGAAATTGATGGGTCGGTTCGGCGCTTTCGCGCCGCCTTCCCCGGGCAGATACTCCTTGTCAAAGCGAACTCCTGCATTAATGGTAACGCCGTGGCCAATGGTCCAAGCGTCTTGAACAAATAGTCCGTGGTTGAAGCTGGTGGCCTTTCCGAGAGAGCCGAAGTCTTCAATGGTGACGTAACCGTATAGGCCAGAGCATAGGCCCTGAGCCGTAAGAAACAGCCCCGGTGAAGAAGCGCACGCGGTAGCGCCGTTCTGACTTGTCGGCGAGTAGCCGGCCGAGCTATCGGTGTTGGCATCCCCGACGTTGAAAAGAGTTGTCGGTTCATTCCAGTGTTGAGAAATAGTATTCGACAGACGGTTGAGTTGATAGCCGAACTTGAAGTTGTGGGTACCCCACCATCCACTCTTGGACCAGGCAATATCCTGGTCGAACTGGATAGCCTTGTCCGCATTGCGCTGCGTGTCGTTCTGGTTGTTGGCAGCATTGACAAACCCGTTCGATCGCTGCAAAGAAGTGGGTAGCGGTGCGCCAGTAAAATCGTTGCCCATGGCGCCGCTGTTTTGCCAGATGGTGAGCTCGCCTCCGGTCGGGAAGCCGAAGTCGTGATAGTTCTGAAAGTAATAGCCGAACCGGGTGGTGGAGACCAGACGTGGGGTAATGGTGATGTCCGCGCCAAAGTTGGTGGTAACGTTTGGAGCCGAATAGCCAAGATTATGCGCGTACGCGAATTTGGGCACGCCTGTGTTGAGGCACACCTGCGTGGTGGAATTTGCAAAGCAACCGGTGCTGACGTTAAACAAACCAGTAGTCGAATCGTAATTCGGCAAGTTCTCACCGCTCTGGCGCTGATATTGATAGAGCCATGAGCCGAAAACGCGGATTTTTTGCGAGATACTGGCGTCAATGCGGGCCGTGGTGAAGTAGGTTTGCGTGTTACGGCTGAAAGGCAATACGCCACCATTGCCGGGGCCGTAGTTCACTTTTCGTTCTACATCGTTCCATTCTGGATTAAATCCGAGAAAGAAATTGATGCGATCTTTGATAATCGGTCCGCCAAAAATAAACCCGGGATAGACATCGCTGGTCTTTGGTCTAACCGGCTGAACCAGTTGGTACGGCCCGTCAATGCTGTTGACTCCGCTCGTCTGGGTGGTAACTGCATTATTTGGATCGTAGCGCTGATAAGCAACCGGCGAACCGTCCATGGCGTTGTTCTCGAACTGCGCGAATACCGCTCCGTGATAGGCGTTGCTGCCCTTCTTCATGACTACGTTGACTACGCCGCCAAGCGCACCGCCGTGTTCAGCCTCCACACCGGAAGTCTTGACTTGAACCTCCGCAATGAAGTCAAAAGGAACGTTGCTGTGAGAAAACCCTCCGGCGAGATTCGCGGTTGACTGACCCTCAACCAGATATGAGTTCTCAGAATCAGAGCCGCCTGCGACCATGAATCCAACGTCATTTCCATTGCTGCCGTTGCCTGGAGAAGTGCCGCCGGTTCCGGTGCCAGCGTTATAGATATTGCTGCCCGCCAAAGGTTCATTACGGGCCGCCGGAGCAAACTGAATTACCGACTGAAACGAGCGCCCGTGCGGCACATCCTTGACGATATCTTCGGTGATGTTCGTCATCGTCGTGTTCGTGGTGACGTCGATCGTAGGGGCAGCGGCTGTCACTTCCACTACGGTTGAGCCTGCGCCGACTTCTAGTTTGAAATCCACCGAGGGCAAGTGGCCGACCTGAATCTCCATACCTTCACGTCTCACCGTTGAGAAGCCCTTCGCCGTCACTGTAACTGTGTAAGCTCCTGGTGGGAGGTTGGCGAAGCGATAGTATCCGCTGCTGTCGGTCTCAATTTCTTTATTGCCAACCAGCGAGGGACTCATGACCACGATGTGGGCATGCGATACTACCGCCCCCGACTGGTCTCTCACGCTGCCCTGCAAAGCGCCCGTGGTTTCCTGGGCGAGAGCGCCCGCTGCGAGCAGCGCGGCTAACACGATTAAAGTGAAAATTCTGGAAGAGAGGGAAGCCTTGGACATCGATTCGTCTCCTGGAAAACGACCTTTGAAGTAGCAGGTTTCGGAAACCGCAACAGCAAATTCGTTCGCGACAAGAAACCAGGACGGCAGGTTGCCGAGCAGCGTGCACCGCGGGCCTAGGGTCTTATGCTTAAGCGACCGCAAGCAATTAAACAACCCAAGACAGTTAAAACATACATTTGTCTTGTATCGTACTGTTATGAATGAGTTTGGACCAAGACTGCAACCACCAAAGTTACGCCCTGTTCAGCGAGCATAAATATGGTTTTAGGTATAAGAGGACGATCAATGTCCACAATTGTGGATAATTACCCTAGAACGTCCCCTTGCGCGTGTAATATCCGGCCCGGTAGTGCGACTGGAACGGGCCTCCGGCGGGAGCGTTGGTCAGGTCAATCTTTAATTGACGAAATTCGGAGTCAGAGTAGCGTTGCGACGGATAGTAGGCTAAGAGGTATTGGGTCTTCAGTTCGTCGCTGATCTTTTGGAAGGCGGCATCGAGTTGCGGGAGAGAGGTGGCGTAGTAATACTTGCCTCCGGTGTCGGCGGAGATTTGAATCAGAGCGTGCTCGCCGCCGGTGTCGCGTCCGGCGCTGGCTGGGGACGATGATAATGCTATAGATGATGGCTTCGGATTCCTGGGCGGCGCGCAGCGCTTCTTTGTAGTCGACCTGGCTGACCGTATCTCCGCCATCGGTGATGACGACCATGACTTTTCTGTCTTGACGGCCGCTGAGGGCTTGCGAGCCGAGAAAGACAGCGTCATAGAGCGCGGTTGCGGCGCCCGCGCGGTGGGCGGAAGCGACTACGATCAGCACGCTGGTTTCGCCGACTTCGACACGGCCAAGGCGGTGGATGATCGACACTCCGCGCACCTAGAAGCGAGCGCGTGCCTCGCCCGCCAGGTTCCCGACCTGTTTACCACTCGGTACCGAGGGCAGTTTCAAAACGCTCTACCTCCTATCCCGGCGACGGATTGAC
>JAYUJG010000004.1:0-2758 GCA_043765355.1 Acidobacteriaceae bacterium
TGGCTGCGACCGAGGATATGAAAGAAGCTGCGATCGGCGCGAGTGCTGACGAAAAGCCGCAGCGCGATCCGGGATTTGAAGCGGCGCAGATCGCGGCGTTTCTGCGCGAGAACGCCGGGAAGCTTGAGAAGGCGAAACTGCCGGAGCGCGCAGGATTCGCGATCGGAGCGTTGGCTCGCGAAGAGGCGGGATCGTTGCGCGAGATGGCGGATGGCATTGAGACCTCCGGGAAGGTGCCGCGGCTGGAAGATTTGGAGCGGCGGCTGACGGTTTTGGAAGAGAAGCTGTTTGCGGTGTTGATGGCGGCGACGGCAGATGACGATTTGGTGAATGTTCGCGCGGAAGCGGATCGGGATATTGCTCCTTACCGGAGCAAGATGACAGCGGCGCAGGTCGAGCAACTGCACAGGCAATATGTACATAAACGGTTGCTGGAGAAGTGCGGGGTGCCGCGACTTAGTTTGTTTTATATGCATTAGCAGGGTGCGGAAAAGGCCCGTTGGCGTGTCCAAAACGACCACCGGGGCTGAAACCCGCATTGATGCAACGCGACTTACGCGGCCCTGAAGGGGCGCTCTTCCACGGCGAAGGCAACCTTCGTGGGCTTTTTCAGCAGCCGGCTAGATGTTCGCAGCGCCGCCGTCCCGGGGGGTGGATGGGGGCGGCTGGCCCGCTGTTTGTGCCGCGGCAAAATCACGCGTCTTTGTGTTGAAGCGATTGCAAGAGCTGGCGACTTTTTATTCGTTCGCGGGGCCGCGGGCGGGACGCCAGCGCTACGGTAGAACGCGGCGCTCGCGCTAGACTTACTTCTTGCTTCTCTCATCTTTCATCGAAAAGCTTATTTACGGGGGTGATGGGTTGGCGCGCTTGCCTCTGGGCGCGGACGGGCGCAGCACGGCTGTGCTTGTGCCGTTTGTGCTGCCGGGGGAACGAGTCGAGGTCGAGGTTCATCAGGAGAAGCCGGGATTTGCGCGTGGTTCGCTTGCCCGTCTGATCGACGCGTCGCCGGAGCGCATCGCGGCACGCTGTCCCTATTTTCAAACTTGTGGCGGATGCCATTACCAGCACATTGCCTATGAGCGGCAACTGGAGTTCAAGGGTGGAATTCTGCGCGAGACGTTGCAGCGGATTGCGAAAATAGAATTACGGAGCGAGATTCGTCTTCACGGCTCGCCGGCGTGGAATTATCGCAATCGTACGCGGCTTCAGGTGCGGACCGCGCCGGAGTTTGCGCTGGGTTATTTCAAAATCGGGTCGCATCAATTTCTTACGATCGGGGAGTGCCCCATCAGTTCGCCGCTGCTCAATCGCGTGATCGCGCGGCTGCTGGAACTTCGAGGGCTGAATTGTCCGGCATCGGTGGAAGAGATCGAGCTGTTCGCGAACGCGGAAGACGATCGTTTGCTGGCGTGGGCATTTTGCGGACGGGACGCAAACGCGAAGGATTTATTGCGCTGGGCTGAGGGGTTGCGGAGCGAGGTTGCGGAAATCATCGGGGTCACGTTTTTCTCTTCGCGGCGTCGAGGTAAGGATGATGAGGATGACGCGGCAGCGGAGTCAAAGCCGCTGGCGCAGTCGGGCGAAAAGAGCATTCTTTATCGCGCCAGCGGCCGCGATTATCAAGTCAGCGCCGGAGCGTTCTTTCAGGTGAACCGTTATTTGATCGAGGAAATGGTTTCGGTCGTAACCGGGAATGCCAGCGGCGAACTGGCGCTCGACCTGTACTCGGGAGTTGGGCTGTTTTCGGCGGTTATGGCGCAAAACTTTCATCACATATTTGGTGTAGAGGCGTCACAGACAGCGCATGGGGATTTTAGGCACAATGTCACTGCGAACGTGAAAGCGGTCGGCGCGCGAACCGAGGACTACTTGAACAATGCCTACCCGAAAAGCGCGCCGGTGCGAAAAAGTCCCGACTTGGTCGTCCTGGACCCTCCACGCGCCGGCGCAGGCAAGGCGGTCATTCGTTCTTTGGTGGAACTCAGAGCGGGTCGCATCCGA
Source organism: Acidobacteriaceae bacterium (assembly GCA_043765355.1). GTDB lineage: Bacteria > Acidobacteriota > Terriglobia > Terriglobales > Acidobacteriaceae > Acidiflorens. The sequence continues at coordinate 2,002 of JAYUJG010000004.1, forward strand.
TATGTATCGTGCGATCCGGCGACGCTGGCCAGGGACCTCATACCCCTGCTGGCGGCTGGTTATCGCATCGAAGAAGCACACTTATTCGATCTCTTTCCCGAGACGTTTCACATCGAATCGGTGATGCTGCTCGGGCGCTGACGCTTTCACGTCGCCCAGTTCCTCCTGGAAGGCGAGTGGTGTGATTGGAAGGGTCCGGCGGAAGCGACAGACGCCGGGCCCCACTCGTCGTCGCGCTGAAGAGTGAATTCCACCACGGAGGCACAGAGACACGGAGAAAAAGACATGAGGTCTTTGCGACAGCCGCTGTTTTGGGCAGCCGTTGTATTTTCGCTTGGCCTGTGGATCGGGGAGCGAGCGTGGCGGCCGCCGTCATGGTGGGTCATCGCGGTGGTGGCTTTCGTTTTAGCTGCGGCATGGTTTCTTCGGGAGCGAGCGTGGTTGGCGAAGGGTCTTTCATTGGGCGCGTGGTTTGTGCTGGGGGCCTTTCTGATTCAGGTTCGCGCGCAAAAGTTTTGTGATGCGCGAATTTTTGCGCTTTCGGATGGACGTCCGGTCACACTCACGGGGCACATCGTTCGGGAAGGTTACGCGCAAAACGCGTATCCCGGATCGATTCGCGAGTCGGTCGACATCGAGACGGAGACGATTGCAAGTGAAGGCGAGAGCTGGCCGATACGGGCAGGGGTGCGGCTGACGATACGCGAGAAAATAGAAAACCGTGATCGCGCCACGGAGTCATCGGAGCGCGGGATTT
>JAYUJG010000005.1:0-3345 GCA_043765355.1 Acidobacteriaceae bacterium
AGCGTGCCTTCGGCCATCGCCGCGTGGAGTGCGGGAAATGACTCACAATTGCCATGACCGCCCACGGGTGGTTGCAGTGTACAATTGTGCGCTAAGGTACATTCAAACGAACGTCTTCCGACCAATCAGCGGCAGAGGAACGCGACTTACTGACGCTACCGACGTCCCATCAACCTGGCATTTGGCAAAGCGACGCTTTGCAGAATCGCGGATCGCTTCATGAAAATCCTCCTCTACAACCCCGACAACGGCGTAACACGCAATTTCATGCCGCACCTCTGGATGTTCCTGCTGCAGTCGCTCACTCCGCCGGGCCATGAAGTTTTGCTGGTGGATGGCAACGCCAATCCGATGGATGAAGCGGGGATCGCGCGGTATGTGCGCGACAACAATATTGGGCTGGTCGGCATCGGCGCCATGACGCGCATGATCGCCAAGGCATATCGCATGGCGGATGCGGTGCGGGCCACTGGAGTTCCGGTTGTCATGGGCGGTCCGCATGTGACCGAGATGGCCGACGAAGCGCTCGGGCGGGATGGCGGTCCGCGTCATGCCGACGCCGTTGCCCTCGGCGAAGCGGACGCGCTCTGGCCTTTAATTGTTGAGGATGCGGTTCGCGGCGAACTTAAGGATGTTTACGCGCCGGTCGACGTTGCCGGCAAAGAGAGCAAGCCTTCGCTGAAGGAATATCCGGTGATTCCGTGGCAGTCGATCGATCTTAGTCAGTTCAATTTGATTCCGAAGGCGATCAAGAACACGCTCGGAAAACTCGGCGACGGATGGGGATCGTTTCGCATCGTGCCCGTGGAATCGGGACGAGGCTGCCCTTACGGCTGCGAATTTTGCACCGTAACTGGATTTTTCGGAGACTCGATCCGCTTCCGCACCAACGAAAGCGTGGTGAACGAACTGCTCATGTTGAAGGCCCGCGCGAAGGCAGAAAAAGGACAGATCGCGGTTTTCTTCATCGACGACAATTTCGCCATCAATATCAAGCGCACGAAGTCATTGCTGCGCGACATCATTGCGGCCAAAGCTCAAGTGCATTGGGTAGCGCAGATCAGCGCCAATTTATTGCGCGACGAAGAGCTTGTAGACCTGATCGCCGATGCCGGAGGTAAGTGGATTTTTATCGGGATGGAGTCGATCGATCCCGCGAATCTGAAAGACGTGAACAAGGGATTCAACAAGCCCGGCGAGTATGCGGCTGTGCTTGAACGTCTGGCCGCGCGCAATGTCTACGCCATCACATCGTTTATTTTCGGCATGGACAACGATACTGTCGGAGCCGCCGAACGTACGCTGCAACAGGTTCGAACCTGGCCGCCGGGTCTGCCGATTTTTGGTTTGTTGACGCCTTTGCCCGCGACTCCGCTGTACAAGCGACTGGAGAAAGCGGGCCGTCTGACCAGGCCCAAGCACTGGCAGGAGTTCATCCCGTTTGCCATGGCGCACACGCCGCTGAAGATGACCATCGACGAAGCTCACGCCGAGGTGAAATATGGCTGGGCCGAGGCTTATAGTCCGAAGGCGCTGGCGCAGGCGGTCGATTCGCTGAGCGATCAGCCGCTTGGGTATCGGCTGAATATCTTTATTGCGCGGATGTGTTTCCGCGGAATTTATTTTCCGATGATGGGGAAGATGGCTTGGGTGAAGGTCATCGCGCAGAATCGGCGGACGATTTTCAAACTGGTCCGGGAGGGCTTCAAGCCTGGAGCGTGGCGTGCCGCTACGCCGCGGAAATCGGCGATGCCGGTGCCGGCGGCGGAAACGATCGAAGCGTCGGTACAAGTCGCGAAGGGATAACGCGAAGGGACAAACGGAAAAGGGGAGGGAAGCGACGTTGCGCTTCGCTTGAAAGTCCCTCCGCGCCTTTCGACCTCGGAAAGCCGCCGCTGAGCGGATGTTGCCTGTACCGATTGCTGTGTTCTTGCTAGAATAACCAGTTCTTTCACCCTCCCAGCACACGAGGAGCACAGGATTTTATGGCCTACGTAATTGCAGAACCCTGCATTGGAACCAAAGACACCGCCTGCGTTGACTCCTGCCCGGTGGATTGCATTCATCCCAAGAAGGACGCCGACAAATTCGGCGGCGAGCAGATGTTGTATATCGATCCCGTGGAGTGCATTGACTGTGGTGCGTGCGTCCCGGTGTGTCCGGTTTCGGCTATTTTCGCGCTCGACGATCTTCCGGAAAAGTGGAAGGACTACGCGGATAAGAACGCGAAGTACTTTGGGCGGTAGTTCCTGGGCTGCGAACTGCGAGCTGTGAGCTTCGAGCAAACAAAATCCATTTGGTTTGCTCGAAGCTGGAAGCTCGCGGCTCAAGGCCAGTTTGCGCGAAGCTCCTCCGCCAACTTTCCATCCTTCGCTCCCTCCATTACAATCATCCATTAACTCATTGACCTTCCATGGCGCTGAAGGAGTCGGAAGCGATCGTTCTGCGCACGTATCCGCTGCGGGAATCTGACCTGCTGGTTACGCTCTTCACTCGCTTGGAAGGCAAGGTAAAAGGCGTGGCGCGGGCGGCCATGAAGTCCAGACGCCGCTTTGGTGGCGCGCTTGAGCCGCTCACCTATGTGCGGGCGTTTTATGACGACCGCGAGCGCAAGGATTTGGCGAGGCTTGATTCCTGCGAAGTGATCGAATCGCCGATGTCATGCGAGGTCACTTATCAGCGAGCGGTCGCGCTGGCACATGTTGGAGAATTGCTCGACGAGTTGTTGCCCGATCGCGAGGCCAGCGACGCGGTTTTTCGGCTAAGCCTGGCAGTGTTGCAGGAAATGCGTGGCAAGGCCGTCTGGATGCCGGTCACTTACTTTGAGTTGTGGATGACGCGGCTCATGGGGTTTCTGCCTGAGTTTTCGGAGTGCATCGTCTGCGCACGCCCGCTCGACGGCAATCGGGCGTTCTATCACGCGCTGGCCGATGGTTTGGTTTGCATCGACGATAAGCGGGTGGCGTCGTCGGAGTTGTCGCCTGAGTCGCGGAAGATTGCGGCGCAGATGTTGCGCTCGCGAGTTTCAGAGTTCAAAGGAATCGATTGGCCGAAGGCGGTAGGAGCGGATTTGCGCAAATTTCTTCTTCAGATTTTGGAACGGCATATTGAGAAGAAGCTGGTGACGGCGGGGATGCTGGAGAAGGGCGGGTTCTAGGTTAAGCGCTTGCCACGATGCTAAAGTTGGAGGCCACGGTGTCTGCTTTCGCCATTTCGTTTCGCGGTCGTATGGCCGGAACCGCACGGCACAATCCGCTGGCGGCAATCGGCGCTGTGCTGGTGGTTTTGTTTGTGATTCTGGCATTGTTTGCGCCGTCGATTTCGCCGCAGGACCCGGCCGCCATC
>JAYUJG010000006.1:0-1728 GCA_043765355.1 Acidobacteriaceae bacterium
GACCTCAAGGTCATCCTCATTCGGTTGTTGCGCGCCGCCGCGCTCACCGGCCCGCGACCGGAGCGCGTCATTCGTGCGGCTGAGCTTGGGGGCTAATCAGGTTCGGGAATGAGATGCGCTCCATGGTCGTCACGGTCAGGCTTCAGCGCATGCTTGAAAGCCACCGATTCGCGAGCGGCGTCCGCTTCGGCCGGGTGCGCTCAAAGACCCTGACGTGTCAGGATGCGACTACCATGCTCAAAGCGGGTTACCGAACCGTCCCAATTGCAAAGTCCAATGGCGTAAGAAGCTCTGACCCATGTACAGAATCGACCGCACCGCAAACCGAGTTGAGCCTTTGTCCGTGAAGACATTCACGAAATTGGGTTTCAACGAACGGCAGCATCTTCAGGAGTGGTTGGCACACACCCCTCGGATTCTGGGCGAAGACCTACTCATCATCCAGAAGGAGTTCGCTGGGTTTGACGAAACGCGCGAGCGGCTGGATTTGCTGGCGTTGGACAAGGACGGGCGGATCGTGGTGATCGAGAACAAGCTTGACGACTCAGGGCGGGATGTCGTTTGGCAGGCGCTCAAGTACGCCTCGTACTGCTCGAGTCTGAAGAAGGATCAGATCGTCGATATCTTCCAGCAGTATTTGGGCCATGACGGCGGGGATGCTCGCCAGCGGCTGAGCGAATTCTTCGATGGCCAAGAAATCGAGGAGCTGAAGCTCAACCCCGGCAACGAGCAGCGGGTGATCCTGGTGGCCGCCAACTTCCGCAAGGAGGTCACCTCAACGGCAATATGGCTGCTGGGGCACAACGTACGGCTGCAATGCTTCAAGGTGACCCCGTTCGAGCGTGATGGTGATCTCTTCCTAACTGTGGGTCAGATCATCCCGACGCCCGAGGTCGCGAGCTACATGATCGGGCTGGCGGAGAAAGAGACCTCGATGCAATCCGACGAGGTCGGAGCGAGGCAGCGACGGCAGTTACGTCTGGCCTTCTGGACGGAGGCTCTAGCGGCGGTCCGCGCGAGCCCATGCCGGCTGTTCGCCAACGTGACCCCGAACGGTCGGGCCAAGGCCTCGGCCGGAGCGGGCATAGGTGCTGTGTGGTACGAAATGGTGTTCCTGGACGACCAGGCGCGCGTGCAGATTTACTTTGATCGCCGAGAAGCCGAAGAGAACGAGGCCATGTTCGACCGGCTGGAAAGTCGGCGTAAGCAGATCGAGGAAGATTTCGGCGATGAGCTTGTATGGAATCGCATGGACGGCCGCATCGGTGCGCAAGTGCAGTACGCGAAGACATTTGATGGGCGTGACAAGAACCAATGGCCGACGATGATTGCTTGGCTCGTCAAATACATCGGCAAACTCGAAGCGGCGTTGCGTGGCCCGCTACTCGAGATACAGCATTGACATGACAAAGGGGCCAAGACAGGGCGAAGATGGCGCAATACAAACAGCCACTGTCTTCAGCGCCTTTTGACGGTGCGTCTCGTGACAGTCCAGAGTTTTCGGGATGCCTTTGGGGGTACGGAATTCGCGTTTCGTCTTGAGCGCCTTGTCAATCAACAAGGTTCGTCTGCCTCCGGCCCCAGAAGACAAGCAAAACGGGCCCTCGCGGCCCGTCTTGCTTTTTTGGCGTTCACATTCCCCAGCGCAGCGCCGCGGTGTGCACCGGCGCGTCCCACAGCGCCAACGTGTCGGCATCGGCCGCGGTCACGGTGATCGAGCAGCCCGCC
>JAYUJG010000007.1:0-5639 GCA_043765355.1 Acidobacteriaceae bacterium
CTTCAAACTCTGGCTGAAATCAGACACCCCGCTCGCCCGCCTTGCCGACAAGGGACGCATGGGCGAGCCCGACTCGGAGGCTGGGCCCGAATCCGATGCTAAGTAGCACTGCTTTGAGGCAGCTCTTTTTGGGGCAGCTCTTGTTTTGGGCCAACATTTGCTTTGGGGTGGCGCAGCGCTTCAGCGCTGCGATAATGCCCGGTTTGGGTGCGGCTTTAGCCGCTCAGGTCAGACCACCGCGCATGGCAGCACCGCCGCCAAGTTACGGGCCAACTGCGACGACCAGATTTTCCATGATCCAACCGTCTGCACCTTTGGCGAACTCTGCGGTTAAGATGTTCCTCGGCACCTCAAGTGTGAGTCGCGCCTCCGGCAAGACCAGTTGACAGCAGCGGTTATAATTGAACGAGGCCCCTCCAGCCGACAGAACTGGAAAAGCAACTGGAAGCGTGGTTTTCTGCCAAAGCTCTTTGAAATCTAGATTTTACGCGACTTACAATTAGTTAACTTTCTGATTCCAAAGGAGAAGGAAGCCGCGATAAGTCGAAAATCGTCACTTAACTCCTTTGTTATCTGTATTTTGTAAGTTAACTCCTTTGCCTGCAAGATTTTACAAGGAGACTCCCCGTAAACCTTTGATTCCATTAGATAGGGAGGGGGGGTACCCCCACCAGTACCATCTGGTTACTAAGGTCGAAACGGGAAATTCTTATTCGCCCTCCGACAAGTCGAGAGACCCTCTCACAACCATTCAATGTCCGATTCGATCTCCAACCCAACGTCCCGAGACGGCAACCTCGCCAGCATGAGGCCAGAAATCGACCGCCTGATCGCCGAGGCCGCGTTCGATCTCGCCTCGCGACGTCTGGCCGCACTTTGGCGGCGCGATCCCGCATCAGGGACCGCGAGCTTTGTAATTTCGCGCCTGGATCAAATACGCGGCAAACTCGCTCTCCCAAAATTCAAACTCGCGATTCTGCGTTCCTTCACCGTTGAACCAATCGTTCCACTGCTGCGCGCGGAAGCGTTCGCCTACGGTATCGACCTCGAAGTCCACGTCGGCGATTTCAACACCTACACGCAAGACGTGATCGACGCGCAGAGTTCGCTCTATCGTTTTGCGCCGCACGCAGTCGTCCTGGCGGTGCGCACCGATCAGGCAGCGCCTGAACTGTGGCGCGACTTCGCCGATCTGTCGCCAGAAGCGGCGCAGCAAGCCGCCGAGCGTGCCGTGCGCAGCGCCGTACACAACTACGAACAGTGCATCGGCGCATTTCGCAAACACAGCCAAGCCGCGCTGATCGTTCATTCGCTCGAGGTCCCGTCAGCGCCGAGCCTCGGAGTTCTCGACAGCCAATCCGAAGCCGGACAATCGGGTCTCATCAGACAGGTCAATCGCGAATTGCGGCGCATCGCCGCGGAATTTCGTGGAGTCTACACGCTCGACTACGACGCCTTGATTGCGCGACACGGCAGCGCGCATTGGCACGACGAGCGCAAGTGGCTGATGGCGCGCCTGCCCATCGCCGCCAATCATCTGCTCGATATGGCCCGCGAATGGATGCGCTTCATCGTGCCGCTGAGCGGTCGCACCGCCAAGGTTCTGGTCTGCGACCTCGACAACACGCTCTGGGGCGGCGTGATTGGCGAAGACGGCATGACCGGCATCAAAATCAGTCCCGAATATCCGGGCGCTGCGTATCAGGCGTTGCAACGCGTGCTGCTCGACCTGTCCCGCAAAGGAATTCTTTTGGCTTTGTGCAGCAAAAACAATCTCGACGATGCCATGGAAGCGATCGAGAAGCATCCCGGAATGCTGGTGCGCGCGAAAACTTTTGCCGCGGTTCGCATTAATTGGACCGACAAGGCGCAGAATCTGCGCGAGATCGCACAGGAATTAAATGTCGGCATCGATTCACTCGCCTTCCTCGACGACAATCCTTTTGAGCGCGAGCAGGTTCGCGCCGCGCTTCCCGAAATCACGGTCATCGAGCTGTCGAAGAATCCGATGGAATATGCGCTCGCGGTCAGGAATTGCGCGGTATTCGAGCGGCTCACACTCTCCACCGAAGACCAGCAGCGCACCGCGATGTATGCCGAGCAGAAACAGCGCGCCAGCGCGGAACAGACCTTTCAATCCAAGGAAGATTTCTTTCGCTACCTCGAACAGGAAGCCGATCTCGATTTAGTCACGGACTTGACGCTGGCGCGAGTCGCGCAACTCACGCAGAAGACCAGCCAGTTCAACCTGACGACCAGGCGCTACACCGAGCCTCAAATCGCGGAGATGGCAACCAAGCCCGAGTGGAACATTTTTTCCATCAAAGTACGCGATCGATTTGGGGATCACGGTTTAGTCGGCGTCGCGATCACCCACGACGAGGGCGAACGATGCGAGGTCGACACATTCTTGCTGAGTTGCCGGGTCATCGGCAGGACGGTAGAAACTGCGTTCCTGTCGCACCTCGCCGAAAGCGCCGCCCACCGCGGCCGCACGCAGCTATTTGGATGGTTCCTGCCGACCAGGAAAAATGCACCTGCCCGCGATTTTTACGAGCAGCATGGATTCGCGCGGCAGGAAACAAACGAAACAGGATCGCGGTGGACGCTCGATCTCGGCAGTTCCACCCTGCGCAGCCCCGCTTGGATTAAGCTGAGAGTCACGGAACCGATTGCGGAGGGAAAGAATTGACTGACAGCACGTTTGAACAGGTCCGAAGCGTCGCCAGCGATATTTTCGGCGTTCCGGCGAACAAGATCACGGCGGCGTCTTCGCCTCAGACCCTCGAGAACTGGGACTCGATCCAGCATCTGAGTCTGGTACTCGCGCTGGAGGAAAAGTTCAGCCTGCAACTTTCCCCTGAAGAGATTGAGCAGATGAAAAGCATCGGCGAGACTGCCCACCTGATCGAAAGCAAACTGCAAGCCCCTCCGAGGTAGCTTTGGCGATCACTATCCAGCCTTATCGCCGGGAGCACGAGTCCGCGGTCCAGGAATTCAATCGCCGGCTGCAACGGTCGTCCGGTGACCGCGATCTGGTGTTTTCCGAGACGGCCATCCCGCGTTGGCTGCCACCCACCGGCAGCAACCCGGTTTGGAACGAGTTCTTCGTGGCTGTCGAAAACTCGACAGCGCCTGACTCACCAGCGCACGATTCGACAGTACATGAGTCGCCGGTACGAGGAGCCTACGGTCTCAAGCAAGAATCGGTCTTCATCCGCGGAAAGGGCGTGCACCAGGTGGCTTGCTACCATCATGCGCTCTCTGAGGGAATCGGCGATCGGTCTTATGCGAGTGTCGGCGGACTGCTGGCGCGAGACGCTCTGGCGCGACAGCCGCTTCTCTACGCCCTCGGCATGGGTGGAGATCAAACTCCCATTGCGAGGATGCTCCAGGCGCTCGGGTTCAGCTTGACCCCTATCCCGTTCTATTTTCGAGTGGTGCGTCCCGCCAAGTTTCTGCTGGAAATACAGGCTCTGCGCACGACTCAATGGCGTGCGATTCTAATGAACATCGCTGCGACTACTGGCACGGGATGGCTCGCCATCAAGTCTGCTCAATTCGCCTCGAGACTGCGCGGACGCTCCGGGGATTTTGTCGCCGAAGAAATCGTCGAATTTTCGGAGTGGGCGGATGACCTCTGGAACCACGCGAAAGACGCCGTAAGCTTGGCTGCGGTACGAGACACGAACACCTTGCGGCTTCTTTACCCCGTTCATGTCGGCAGCGTCAAGCGCTTGCGCGTCAGTCGGAATGGCGCTGCGATCGGTTGGGCAATCGTAGGCGAGCGGCGCAAGGATTCCAAATTCGGGCGGATGCGCGTAGGCTCAATCGTCGATTGCTGGGCATCCCCTGAAAACGCGGCAATGGTGGTCAAAGCGGCGAGTCAAGCACTGGAGAAAGACGGCGTTGATTTAATCGTTTCAAATCAGAGCCATCGCGTGTGGTGTCGTGCTTTCGAAGTGGCGGGTTTTCTGAAAGGCCCTTCAACCTTCGTCTTTGCCGCGTCCAAGAAACTGACGGAATTACTACAGCCAATCGAGCAAAACCGTGAGTTGTTCCACATCACTCGTGCTGACGGCGACGGATTGCCTGCCAACTTTTGACCGCGATCCGCTTCTAACTTTCCTGATGCACCATGGTTGCCTTGCTCGCCGCCCCCGAAGTCAACGGATAGCCCAACGAGATCATCCGATGTCCCCATGCCGCTTCGATCTGTTCCACCGATTGCGGCGGGAGCACCGATTTCCAACCCCCAGATGACGCTTTGCGCACAAACGGCTTATCCTGGCGAGTGTAACGAGTTTGCACCCACTTTTTGCCCTGGGTTTCCTCCAATTTGCGCATGCGATCGGCGGAACTCAATTCCGCGGCGCGCGCCAGCCGCTCTTTAGTGGGTTCGATGCCGAGCAAATTTGCGACTTTGATCAACTCACGCGCCGGATCTTTGATCAGATCCTCATACCGCAATATCACAAAACCATCTCTCTCACCGCGGGTGCTAAGCCAACTGGTGACGTGGTCTCCCCAATTTCCCAAGCGGTCCCAAACCTTTCCTTCGATCCATTGGGGCAGGAATTCTTCAATTGGACACGCCTCGCTTACCGCTCTCTGTTTCATTTCCCAGTGATAGTTCGAGATGGCAACGTCCCTGGGATCACGGACGATGTAAATAACCTTCTTGTATCGCGGATCGAACACTTCGTGGCTCTTCAGGATGCGCGGCCTGGGCAAATGCCGTAGATAGTGGTCGCCGTGCTTGTACATGTCGGGAACCAGCCGCTCCACGTTCAAAAAGGTGACCGCCTCTTCAGTATGCACGAGGTTGCCGACCAGGAACCGCGTCCATGTATTGCCGGAACGAGGATAGGAAGTCAGGAAAATGTCGTCGAGGAAGATCGTGATGTCGCGCTCAATGCGCAGCCGCCGGAACAACACGTCGCTCACGCGCGACAAATGCTTCATACCCCTCTTGATCAACATGCAATATTCTCCTTACTCGGCCGTTGGATCTTCATTCGGACGTTGCATCGTCGCGCTGGCTGCGCTCTCCATGTAACCATCCGAGAACTTTTTGTTTGCGCGCGAACAGATTGCGGGCTTCATTGCGCAGCGTGCCCACGATTTGGTAACGGGACTTCGTGAACCAAGGCACGCGATGCGGCGTGCATCCGTATTTTTCCTTGTACGTGCCCTCGCCGCCCCAGTCGAAAATTTTAACGCCGCGACTTTTCCAGTAACGCATGGCGTACCAGTGGCAGGCCTCGTTCGGGCGCAGGTTTTGGTAAGCACGAAAGCTGGCATTGCCCCAGAACTCGGCGATCTGATTGAAACCGGGATAAATTCCGGTGGCGACGCACTTCCCTGCCGCATCGCGCGCGCGAAGCAGCAGGATATTGCCGCCCGGCTCGACGTTGCGAACGAGTGCGCGAACGCGCTCGACGGAGTAGGTGGGCACGAGCGACTGTTTGGCAAAAACGTCCTGGAGCTGTTCGTAATATTCGTCGGCGAAGGCGAGGTCGTGGGCTTCTTCGATTTTGATCCCGCTTTTTTCCGCCTTGCGAATGCAGCGGCGGCAGGCGCTCTCCATGGCGTTGAACAAGTCTTCTTCCGAGCGGGACAGGTCGGTGCGATAGGAG
>JAYUJG010000008.1:0-7516 GCA_043765355.1 Acidobacteriaceae bacterium
AGCCCCCGGTGGCAGGAGTCCTCGTCTCGCTTTGCGAAGAAGTCATTGCGCCCCAGCGTGGGTCATCGGCGTGGCGTCGGTGGCAATGCAGATCCACGAACCGTTTTTGTTGACCCAGGTGTCGATGAAGCGTTCGCGGTGAACCACGGACTTGCCTGCCTTGGTCCCCTTCACCGCGATCACGCCGATGGCGATGGCGGTGTTGCCAAAAACGCGAACGGTAAGGGATTCGGGAGCGACCTGCTCTTCGTTGCCGGTAAAGGCTTTGACGGTGGCGAGAAACTCGGATTTGGTTTTGAGGGATCCGTCGTCTTCGACTAAAACGAGGGAATTGTCGAGAATGGCGTCGAGGGCTTTGATGTCGCCGGCCTTGTAGGCCTGGTTCCATGCCTTTTCGAGCGCGAGCACATGAGCGCGGGCGGCAGCGTCTTCGTCCTGAGCGGACACGAGCACGCCGGTTGCGGACAGCAGAGCCAGAATCGAAAGCGATGCGATCAAGCGGGCACTACGTTTCATTCGCGGTTCTCCAGTGAAATGTAGATCAACGGTCCGTCGGGGACCGAGGGGCGAGCCAGCCGTTTCATCCGCAAGATAACAGAAAGCCGGGGGCGTGATTAGTCCCGGAGTTGGTGCGGGAGCGGGTCTGTTGATAAGCTTGGTGGCGATGAAATCCATATCCAGGCGTCGGATGGAATTTATTTGTGTGTTGGCGGCGGTCGTGGTGGTTACGTTCACAATCGCTTCGGCGCAGAAAAGGGAAATTGTATGGAGCGCCGACGAGAAGTCGATCGGGGATCGGATTCATGGGCTGCGCGCGCTTGCCGATGAGGTTCGCGCCGGGTCGACCAGGGACCTGGCACTAAAAATAAGGACGCTGCCGTCGAGCACGAACAAGCTACGGCTGGCAGTCGCGTTGTCGGGGTTATCGACCGAGGGGGATTTCGGACACGACACATTGCAAGAAGTGGCGGCGACGCTGGCCGCAACCTTGCGCGAGCAACCCGTGCCTTGGGCGCAGCCGAAAGACGGCAACGCCGACGGGGGCAACGCGGCAGCTGGCACGCGAGAACCAGCGTATCCATATCTTGAGCTGGCGACGCTGGTGCGCTACGAGCATGTCGAGGGCCCGTCCGATTTTACCAATGACGATGGCCAGTATCGGGCGGCGATGGCGCGGCTAGCAGCCGACGACCTCAAGCGCGAGCATACGGACTTTTCACTGAAGGATCTCTCAGGCAAGACGTGGAGGCTTGCCGATCTGCGGGGCAAAGTTGTGCTGGTGAATTTCTGGGCGACGTGGTGTCCGCCTTGCCGCAAGGAGATGCCCGATCTGGAAGCGCTTTACGGGCGGTTCGGTTTGAAAGGGCTGGTGGTGTTGGGAATTTCCGATGAAGAGGTGGCGAAGGTGGAGCCTTTTATCCGCGAGCGCAAGGTTTCGTTTCCCGTGTTGCTCGATCCGGGGCGAACGGTGAATGATTTATTTGTGGTGAACGGGATTCCAAAGAGTTTTGTGTACGACCGGGAAGGGAAGCTGGTGGCGCAGTCCATCGATATGCGCACGCAGAAGCAATTTCTGGAGATGCTGGGCAAGGCTGGGCTGGAGTAGAAAAATTTGCTGTAGAGGCGGGGCTTGCCCCGTCTCAGGCAGCGGGACAGTGATGCGGCACGACTGAGACGCGGCAAGCCGCGTCCTTACAAAATGGACCCTCGGAGGGGTTAATGAAGAAGCGAATAGTTTGCATGGTGTTTGCAGTGGTGATGGTGGCGGCGCTCGCGGTTGCACAAGACGCGACGAAGAAAGATGCGCCGAAGCCGGCGGTGGGGCCTTCGCAGGCTCTGCTGGAAGCCTGGAACGATGTGGGGCGGAAGTTAATCGCGATGGCCGAGGATTTCCCCGAAGACAAGTACGACTTCAAGCCAACGCCGGCGCAGAGGAGTTTCGCCGAGCAACTGTTGCACGCCGCGAATGCGAATTATTTCTTTACCAATCCGGTGATGGGACGGAAGCTGCCCGCCGAAGAAGATCCCAAGCGCGACCAGTTCAAGTCCAAGGCGGCGGTCGTGGACTTTGTGAAAAAGGCATTCGCCGACGGCGCGGATGCGATCAAGCAAAAGGGTGACAAAGGGATGGACGACCTGGTCGTCGACCCGTATGCGAATCAGCAGACGCGCGTCTCAGAAATGGCGTGGGGTCTGCTTGAACACTCTGGCGAACACTATGGGCAGTTGGTTGTTTACTATCGCGTATCCGGATTGGTGCCGCCCGAATCGCGTCCGAAGAAATAGGTGTGCTCAATCGCGGTTGGCGTTTGGACCCGGGACTTACGAGTCTGAGTGAGAACTCGTGTCGTTCCTCCGGGACTTGTACGTGTTTCCGTTAGGGTCCAGGACTTACGTCCTGGGCAAACGTATGCCGCCCCTTCGGGGCTGAACATCGGAGGATTGGATTCCACCCGGTACGGGAAAACTTAGTTTTCACATAGACTCTTAGGTCCTGGGGCTAACTATCTTGCCCCTTCGGGCTGGGTTCGTGGTTTGCCTAGCCCTCGCTGTTACCATACCAGTCGTGCGCCCGCTACTTGACATCCGCGATCTGACGATCTTTTTCCCGCCATCCCGCGGCGCCGGTTTGCAAATAAATGCTAACCCGGTGGCTGCGGTGAGCGGGATTTCGTTCTCCATCGCGGCCGGAGAAGTTCTGGGGCTGGTGGGAGAGTCGGGATCCGGCAAGTCGATTACGTCGCTGGCCATCATGGGACTGCTGCCGCCGGCTGCGGCGGTGAAGGGCGAAATTGTGTTTCAGGCGGGCGACGCGAGTCCGGCGAATCTCATCCATCTGCCGTCGGATCAATTGCGCCAACTGCGCGGCTCGCGCATGGCCATGATTTTCCAGGAGCCCATGACGGCGCTCAATCCGGTCATGCGCGTCGGCGATCAGATTGCCGAGGCTGTGCTGGCGCACAATCGCGTTTCGAAATCCGAGGCGTGGCGTCGGGCAGTAGACGGGATGCGCGAGGTTGCGATTCCCGAACCCGACCAGCGCGCCCGCAGTTATCCGCACCAACTTTCTGGAGGGATGAGGCAGCGCGTCATGATCGCGATGGCCATCGTGAATCGTCCGCAGTTACTGATCGCCGACGAGCCAACGACTGCGCTCGATGTCACCATTCAGCGGCAAATCCTCGACCTGCTCAACGATCTGCGCCACAAATTTGGATTGGCGATGCTTTTCATTTCGCACGACCTCGCTGTCGTGTCGCACGTTGCCGACCGCGTCGCCGTGATGTACGCGGGCAGTGTGGTCGAAGTGGGGACGAGATTCGATATTTTTCGCGCGGCCGCGCATCCTTATACGCAAGGACTGCTGCGCGCCATTCCTTCGCTCGGCACCGATCGCACGCTACCACTTGCAACCATCGAGGGAACGGTGCCCTCGATGGCGCAGCTTGCTCCGGGATGTTTATTTGAACCGCGCTGCCCGCATCGGGTGGCGGCGTGTGTGGCGCAACTCCCACCGCTAGTTGAGGTCGGCGCCGGACACTGGGCGCGGTGCCCGGTCGTGAATCCTGGCGGAATCTGATAAAAGTACGGCATGGGTACCAACCGGCTTGAGGCTTTCAGCGATGGCGTAATCGCCGTGATCATTACGATCATGGTGCTCGAACTGAAGCTGCCTCGCGGCACTACTTTGGCTTCTCTGCGAAGCCTCGCGCCACAATTTCTCAGTTATCTGCTCAGCTTTCTCGTGGTCGCGATTATGTGGGTGAATCATCATCACCTGTTGCATTCCGCGCGCGACGCCGATGCCCGGCTACTTTGGGCCAACAACACTCTTCTTTTCTGGATGTCGCTGGTTCCGTTCGTGACCGCCTTTATGGGCAACAATCACCGCGATCCGCGGGCGGTGGCGCTCTATGGCGTCGTGTTGACGTTGTGCTCTGTGTCTTTCGTGTTACTGCGCTCGGCCATTGTGCAGCACCACCGGGACAATCCCGATGTCGTCGACTATCACCGCAGCGTGCAGTTCAAGAATCTCAAGTCGATGATGCTCTATGTTGCGTCGGTGCCGCTGGCATTCGTCGATGTACGGATTTCATTTTTTATTTTCGTGTTCGTGGCGCTGTCGTACTTCTTGCCGGAGCGCAAACTGGCGGAGAAATAGCTGGTGGCAAGAATGTTCGGCCGCCGCTCTCGGCGGGCATTCCACTTCGTGTCGCCGAAAGCGTGCGCCTGCGCGGTAGAAGCCACCGCCTGGCATGGCAGCAACTCATCGCTTCGGATCAGGGTATCGCTTCCTGGCAAGAGGCGCTCTCGGACGGCGAGTAAGAGTGATGCGTGAAGATCCGGCAGATTGGAGACGGCGCCCGACACCCGCCCTTTCGCACAGTACGCGAAAAGGACGGGGCACCCTCACTGTTGACTACGCTAGCGGCCCGTCGCCAGTCGCGTCGCCAATCGCTGCGGGAGATTTGCGGCGAGAATTTTTTCCTGGGCCACGCGCAGATTGTAGGGCACGCGATAAAAGGTAACGATCCACGCGTCGGAATCGAACATGGCGAATGCGGAGCGCCAGTCGCCATCCCTGGGCTGGCCGACTGATCCGGGGTTGATGAGATAGTGGCGATCCTTGCGCAGCGGCCAGTCGGAGGACTCAGGCTGGCCCACGGTTCTGTATCCGGGACGGTAGGCTTCGCTGACGCCGCCCTGGAGCACGAAGCCGCCTTGCAAATGGGTGTGGCCGAAGAACGTGATGGGAACGGGGTCGGTGATGAGCGGTTCGATGG
This sequence comes from Acidobacteriaceae bacterium, assembly GCA_043765355.1. GTDB lineage: Bacteria > Acidobacteriota > Terriglobia > Terriglobales > Acidobacteriaceae > Acidiflorens. Next base: position 4,785 of record JAYUJG010000008.1, read on the forward strand.
CATCGCGCGCGCTGACCATGTATTCATCTTCGTCGAGCGAAGAGCCGTGGACAAACTGGATGCCGGGAAGTTCGTCAACGTGAACCGGGCCTTGCGGCAGCAGGCGGAGCCATTCGAGATTTTGAGGCGTGAGCTGATCGCGCGTCCAAAGCGTGGCCAAGCCGGCAACGGGGTTGAAATCGTCAAGGTTCATCAGGCCGCTGACGGCTTTGTCATGATTGCCGCGGACGAAAACGTGGCCGAGAGTTTGCGCGCGCGCAATGACTTCGTTGGGATTGCCGCCGTAGCCGACGGTGTCGCCAAGGTTGACAACGAGGTCATGGGCAGGGGCGGCCGCCAGACAAGAGTCCAACGCTTCGAGGTTGCTGTGGATGTCGCTTAAAAAAAGGATGCGCACAAACCGTGAATTATAGCTTCTCTTGAGGAAAAACGGCGTGGCGTCGAAAAGAGTGGGCCGCCCCAATTGCTCCGCACTCTCGCCGTTGTAAACTCGGTGGATGGTTTCGCGATCTTCCGATTCCGGCAATCTCTTCCCCGCGCCTAAGGCAACGGCCGCTCCCGCCGCGCACACCGCGCACGTCGATGGCGGTGCCCGTGGCAATCCCGGGCCCGCAGGATATGGAGTGGCGATCAGCGATGCGGCGGGGCATCCGGTAGCCGAACTGAGCGAATACGTCGGGCACCGGACCAACAACTACGCCGAGTATCAGGGACTGCTGGCAGCGCTGCGTTACGCCGCCGAAAAACAAATCAAGTCGCTCAAGGTTGTGAGCGATTCTGAGCTGATGGTGCGGCAGATGAAGGGCATCTACAAGGTGCGTCATCCGGAGCTGCGCAAGCTTTACGATCAGGCGCAGCAATTGGTGCGAGGGTTGGAGCACTTCGAGATTCGCCACGCCCTGCGCGAACACAATCGGATTGCCGACAGGCTGGCGAACGATGCGATGGATCGAGGAAAGTGAAAAGACAGGTTTCAAGGTTTCAGAGTTCAAGGTTTCAAGGTACTTAACCCCTGAGATCGGGGTGTTTGAAACCTTGAAACCTTCTCCGCCCTCCCCCTAAAGTTTTCGCTTCCCTCCAACCGGCACGCGGGATTACTATTGCGCCCTCATCGCCACCCTCAGGAGGACAACTCGATGATTGGATCTCACTCGTTTGCCGGAATCAATCCGTGGGCCGTGCTGGTATCTGCCGTTGCCACCATGGTGATTGGATTTCTGTGGTATTCCCCTCTGCTATTCGCTAATCCGTGGATGCGGCTGATGGGATTCGATCCTAACGACAAGGCGAAAATCGCCGAGATGCAAAAGAGCGCCTGGAAAATGTACGGCCTCTCGTTCATTGCCAGCGTCGTGTCGGCGGTGGTGCTGGCCAAGATCATCAACATCACGAGCGTCGATACCATTTGTTATGGGATGAAGATTGGTTTCGCCGTGTGGCTGGGATTCGTAACCACTGTTCAACTGACCGGCGCGCTATTTGGCAAGCAGCCTACGAAGCTCTACCTGATCAACACGGGGTATCAACTCGTCTGCTACCTGGCGATGGGCGCGATTCTTGCAAGGTGGCAGTAGAGAGGCCAAGTTTCAGGGTTTCAAAGTTTCAAGGTTTCAGAAAGGCCCTCTCTGCGCCGGACTGCGAAACTCTGGAACTTTGCAACCTTGAAGCCTGTTTTTTCTCACTCTCCCGATGAGTGGTCGTGGATAATTTTCCATCCGTCCGGGAATTTGCGGAAGACCAGCGTGAATCGACCTTGCGGCGTCTTACCGTCTGACATTTTCAAATGGAACTCGCCGCGGACAAACGCCGAGTCCGGGCCCAGCATCTCGATGCGCAGGTTGGCAAATTCCAGCTTGCCCATTTCGTGACCGGGTCCCTGATAATTTTTCTTGTACCGATCCAGCGCCGCCTGCCACCCTTTGGATTCAGTCGGCCCGGAGAAAAACGTCAGCGCCTCTGACTTCCAATATCCCGCCATAAAACCTTCAAGATCCTGCCGGTTCCAGGCTGCTTGTTGCTCTTCAATTACGTTTCGAATTGCCGTCCGTTTAGATTCGGTCGCGTCCTGTCCGCTGCTTGCGACGGCGAGTGCGGCAATGATGCCGAACAGTAAAATCGAATTTCGCATAGAGCCTCCAAAGATAGCTTCGCATGACTCTGCAAGCAGCGTTCGATTTTAATTATTTTCGACGGAGTAAACAAAGGCCAACGGAAGCGGGCGCTCCAATTTTGTCGGAGCTAGGGTTGTGCGGGCCGAAACGAGCGGGCCTCATCTCGGAGGATAACAGCCGACTTTACGCGCGGCTCTTCTTCGTCGCCGTTACCGCCTTCACCTTTACCGTTTCCCACGGACGCTTCGGGCGGTCAACCACGGGCTGGTCGCGGTCTTTGATGCGGTCATACTGGTAAGATTCGCTGACGGTGCCGAGCGATTCGTTGTAGAGGCTGGGAATTTGGAGCGCTTCCTTCATTTCTTCGGAGAATTGTTGCAGAGCCTTGAGGTGGTCGGCCGTGGCCGGCACTTCAGCCTTGGTGGTCTTCAAGAACTGCTGGTAGCCGCGATTGACGAGCCTGGAAATCTCGCTGCCGATCATGTATCCGGGATAGGCGAAAATCTTCGCGCCGCCGTCATCCGTCTTCTGGATCGCCGCGGAGCAGTTGAACTTCTTGAGAAACACGCGGGTCTGCGCGCCCGGGGCTTCGATCAGGTCAAAGCCGTTGTTCTTCAGCCA
>JAYUJG010000009.1:0-9706 GCA_043765355.1 Acidobacteriaceae bacterium
CAGCGTCGAATTCGCCTTCACCGAATAGCAGAGCGTGTGCGGAATGGATTGAAAAGCCCGCGCGAAGGCATGTAAACGGGCGCGAATCATGGCTGCGGAATATACGTACAGAGGAGTTTCGTGACGCGCCGCAAGCGCCGCCAGGGATACACTTTCGCAGCGCAGCTCCGGCGCGTGCTGAGCCGCACTCGCGCCCTGGTAAGCGAACGCGGGCGGACGCAATATGTGCGATGCGTGCGCTCGCTTCACTTGCGTTTGCCCGAGCCGGCTTTCACTTTGATGGCCACCACAGTTTGATCGTCGAAGGTCTCAACGCCTGCGGCGTGCTCGGTGACCGCTTTGAACAGCTCGTTCACAACGCAATCGGCAGCCTTGCTGGCGCAGGCGGCGACGATCGCCTCCACGCGTTCCTGGCCAAACGAGTGGCCGTGACGGTTGCGCGCATCGAGAATCCCGTCGCTGTAGAACACGAACAGATCGCCCGCTTTGGCCTTGAAACTGACTTCGTCGTAATCCGCATCGTCGAAAAGTCCGAGAGGAAGGCCGATCACGTCGATGACTTCGATCTTTCCGTCGTGACAATAGATCGGACGAGGCAGTCCCGAATTCGCGACTACTAGAGTGCGCTTCTCGTCGTCCCACACGGCGTAAATGATCGAAACAAATTGCGCTGCAATCCGGCGCTCGGCCAGCGACAGATTTACCGCCGAAAGCATTTCAGCCGGAGTCGGCTCAATCGGAGCATGGGATCGAAGAATGCCGCTGACCAACGCGGCATAGATCGCGGCTGGCGCGCCTTTGCCGCTGACATCGCCAATGGCGATTCCGAGGCGCGACAGCGAATAAGGAACGAAGTCGTAGAGATCGCCGCCGATGGCGCGAGCAGGAACGAACTTAGCTTCAACCTCGAGGTGATGCATCTTGGGCAAAGAATGCGGCAGCAGGCGAAACTGCAGTTCGCGCGCCAACGCCAGGTCGCGCTCCAACCGCTGTTCTTGCCGGGCAATTTCCTCGTACAGGCGCGCGTTTTCAATCGCGATCGCCAGTTGCGCCGCGAGTGTGGTCAGGGTGCGCTTGTGATCTTCGGTGAAATAGCCGCGCCGCGTGTGCTCCAGGTCGAGCACGCCGATCACCTTCTCCTGATAGATCAGCGGGACCGCTAACTCAGAACGAGTTTCTGGATTCACCGCAATATAGCGTTCGCTCTTGGCGACGTCAGGCACCAGGACGGCCTCTTTGGCTTGCGCAGCGTACCCCACGACGCCGCGGCCTAGCGGGATATCGTGCTTCAGGTGCAGCCTTTCCTCAAAGCGCTGCGCAAAGCGGTGTTGCAGCTTTTCTCCCGCTTTGTCGAGCAGAAGAATGCTGAACATCTGATAGTCGATGAGCCGGTTGAGCAATTCGGCGACGCGCTTGAGCAGTTCGTCAAGATTCAAAATAGACGAAAGCTCGCGCGCAATTTCGTTCAGCAGAAGCAGAGTGCGAGCCTGACGCGTAATGCGCGTGTGCAGCCGCGCGTTTTCGATGCCCACCGCCATGCGCGAGGCAATTAGGGTCAGAAGGCGTTTGTGTTCTTCGGTGAAATACCCTTTCTGGCGCGCTTCCAGGTCAATCACACCGATTACCCGATTCTTGACGATCAGCGGGATCGCCAGTTCGGAGTAAACATTGGGCAGAGCTTCGAGATAAAAATCTTCCTGCGTGGCGTCGGCGACCAGCACGGCTTGGCGGGTCTCCGCGGCGCGACCGGTGACGCCCTGGCCCATTTTTACGCGCAGGCGTTCGGCGACTTCCGGCGGGTAGCCTACATTGAAGCGGACGTACAATTCCTGGCGCTGCTCGTTGAGCAACAGGATTGCGAAGATTTCGTAATCAATGACCTTGCGCACCAGTTCCGCTACGCGCCGCAGGCTGGTTTCCAGGTCAAGGGTCGTGTTGACGACGTCGGCTACTTCGAGCAGAAGGGGTTCCACCTCAGAGGCGCGTTCCGGTTGTGAGGTGGTCGTTTTCACAGGCTACATAATAGCAGCAGGTTAGTTTCGGATTTTAGTTTGCGATTCGCTATTGGGGAGGGCAATGCCCCAGCGAACTCTTATTTGGCGTCAACAAAAAGCATTCACCACAGGGTACACAGAGGCGCACGGAGGAACGCTGCTGTTGCGCGTCACAGAGTCTCCGGATTTTCTACCACGCAGACATCGGGAAGATTTCGATAGCGTTCGGCATAGTCGAGACCGTAGCCGACAACGTAGGTATCGGGAATCGTGAAGCCGATGTAGTGCGCATGGATCGGCTGCTTGCGGCGTGAAGGCTTGTCGAGCAGCGCGGCAATGCGGAGCGAACGCGGCCGATGCGCCTGCACCAGCTTTGAAATGTAGGTGAGCGTCAACCCGGTATCCAGAATGTCTTCGACCAGAATTACGTTTCGATCGGTCATCGAGCTGTCCATGTCTTTGGTCAGGCGGACTTCGCCAAGGGAATCCCACGCGGCGTGGCCCGCGGGATCGTCTTTCACCGTCGGGCGGCTGCCGTAACTCGAAACACCGATGAAGTCGAAAGTAGCGTCGAGCGGAATCTGACGCGCCAGATCGCTCAAAAATATGGCCGCGCCTTTCAGGACGCCAACTAAGATGATCGATTGACCGCTAAAATCGCGGGCAATTTCCGCGCCTAGTTCGGCGATTCGTTTGGCAATGGTTTCGCGGGAAAGCAATACTTTGAGTTCGGGCATGGTGCACCATTTTATACCCGAGTTCCGTGGCGACCGGTAGCCAGATCGGATTCGGGCCCCACGAAAAATGCGGTTTTCGGATGCCAGTCCCCAGTTCTCAGAAGAGCCGTTGGTTTTACGAGGACCGGCAACTGACAACTGATAGCTGCGGACCTCTCCCTGCTCGGTGCGGGACTCGTTTGCGCCCTCCTGGGTGAGTCACTAGAATGCAACTTCGCGGCTTCGATTCGGAAATCAGATTCCGAAATCGGGAGAGTGTTGTGAATCTAGAGGGAATTCGGCTTACGTGGCTTGGCCACGCTACTTTCAGGATCGAGACGCCGGAAGGGAAGACGTTTTATATCGATCCGTGGATTGCGGGAAATCCGATGTGCCCGCCGAGCGAAAGGGAAGTCAAGAAGGCTGACGTATTGGTTTGCACGCACGGGCACTTCGACCACATTGGCGACGCGGTTGCGGTGGGCAAGGCTTTGAACCCGGTCGTTGTGGGCATCCCGGAGCTTTGTGGATGGTTGCAGAAAAAAGGAGTCAAGCAGACCGCGGCAATGAATAAGGGCGGCACGCAGACCGTTGCCGGGGTGAAGATCACCATGGTGCACGCAGTTCATTCCTGTGGCATTCAAGATGGCGACGAGACCGTGTATGGCGGAGAAGCCTGCGGTTACGTGCTCGAATTTTCGAACGGAGTCAAGTTCTACCACGCTGGCGATACCAACGTGTTCAGCGACATGGCGATTATTCGCGACCTCTACGCGCCGAAGATTGTGATGCTGCCGATTGGCGATCATTTCACCATGTCGCCGCGAGAGGCCGCTTATGCTTGTAAACTTTTGCAGCCGGAGACGGTGATCCCCATGCACTTCGGAACATTTCCGGTGCTGACAGGAACGCCGAGCGAACTGCAGAAACTGGCGCCGAATGTGAACGTGTTGGAGATGACGCCGGGACAGACAATTTCTTGAGAAGGGAAGCAGCGCGCATTTAAGGAGCATTCATGACTGATAAAACTGCGAACGAATATTGGCGTATGGGCGGCATTACGGTTACTCCGGTCGAGGATTATGTGTACTCGATGCTTCCGGCGCGAGATGAAGTTCTTGCCGAGATGGAAGCCGAGGCCGCGAAAAACAAGGTGGCGATTGTGGGCCCGGCGGTGGCCCGCGTGCTCTATCAACTGGCGGTGATCAGCGGCGCGAAGAAGATTTTCGAAATGGGATCGGCCATCGGGTATTCGACGATCTGGTGGGCGCGGGCCGTCGGCAAAGGTGGATGCGTGATCTACACCGACGGCGACCAGAAGCGCGCCGACAAAGCTCGCGGCTACTTTGATCGCGCGGGAGTCAGTGGGCAGATCACAATTCGAGTGGGCGACGCGCTCGAATTTCTCTCCGAGGAGAAAGAGCAGTACGACATCATCTTCAACGACGTCGACAAGGTCGACTATCCACGCGTGTTTCGTTTGGCGCTGCCGAAGCTGAAAAAGGGTGGATTGTTTATCACCGACAATGTTCTTTGGAGCGGACGGATCGTCCAACCCAATCCCACGGCTGAAACCAAGGCGATTGTGGAGTTCAACAAATTGATTTACGGTTCGCCCGATTTGTTTACTACGATTTTGCCGATCCGGGACGGAGTTGCCGTCTGTGTGAAGAAATAGCTGCTGGCAGCCCCCGTTCGACCTTGCAAGGTTCAAGGAACTCTTAACCACAGGGCACGCGGGGGAACACCGGGGAAATCCGCGGCGTCAATCGCGTGTTGGTTCCTGGGCGCACTCGGGCGCGCCACTCGATGCTAAAATTGTCGCATTCCCATCATTCGCGATGAAGCCACCATCACTCTTGCCTGCCGAACAAATTCCAGAAACACTGTCGCGTCCTAAAGCTGTTGCGCTGCCCGACTCCTCGTGCGACGTCCTGGTCGTGGGCGCTGGCCCTACCGGCATGGCATGCGCGATCGAGGCGGAGAAGGCAGGCTTTAAGGCGCTCATCATTGACAAGGGATGCCTGGTCAATTCGATTTACCACTATCCGCTAAACATGGTGTTCTTTACCACGCCTGAGCTGCTCGAGATTGGGGACGTTCCGTTTACCACGGCATCGCCAAAACCCAACCGCCTCGAAGCTCTGGAATATTACCGCCGGGTCGCCGGGCACTATCATCTGGCGATCCGGCAATACGAGTGGGTGAGGACGGTGGCGGGCGAAGATGGGAACTTCCGGGTGACCGCGACCGACCGGCACAATACGATTCACGATTACCGGGCGCGCAAGATCGTCGTCGCCACCGGCTATTACGACCTGGCCAATGAACTTCATATCCCCGGTGAAAATCTGCCCAAGGTGTTTCACTACTATCGCGAGCCGCATCCGTATTTCGATACGGATGTGGTGGTGATTGGGGGCAAGAACTCGGCGGCGGAAGTGGCGCTGGATTTATGGCGGCATGGAGCGCGAGTTACCCTGATTCACCGGGGTGCCCAGATGCATGGCAACGTCAAGTACTGGGTGCGTCCCGATATTGAGAACCGCATTAAGGCTGGCGAAATCACGGCCCACTTTAACAGCACGGTCGAGGAGATCAACGCCGACTGTATCGTGGTGCGGACTCCGGCGGGCGTGGTTCGCCTGAAAAACGATTTCGTATTTGCACTTACGGGGTACCATCCCGACTACGATTTTCTGCGCAGCGTCGGCATCGAGCTTTCGGCGGAGCAGCTCCGCCCGGTGTGCGACCCGGAGAATCTGGAGTCCAACGTCCCGGGGGTTTACGTTGCGGGAGTGATTGTCGCGGGCTCGCGGACCAGCGAAATCTTCATTGAAAACGGCCGTTTTCACGGCAAATTGATCGCGTCTCATCTGAGCCAGAAGTTCGGTGGTGAAAATCCGAACATTCCTCTGGACGCCACTTAACGAGGTCATTTTCGACCAGCTCAAGGTTTGACCAGGTCGAAGAACGATTCGCGGTAGCCCCGGCTCAGGGTCAGTTCAGTCGCGTCGAGCAACTGAATCTTGTAGCCGCCGTATTGCGCGGACCGCATGGCTTTGATCCTGGCTGTGTTGACAACCGTGGAGCGGCTGATGCGCACAAATCCGTGGCATGCCAGTTTTTTCTCCATAGCGGAAAGCGTTTCACGGAGAAACTTGGTTTTATCGGCCAAGTGAAGGGTTACGTAGTTGCCCGCCGATTCAACCCAGTCGATTTCGTCGGTTGCCAGAAACGCGATTTCACCGCCGGACTTTACCAGAATTCGTTCCTTCTTATAACGGCGCGATTCTAGTGTGGTGAGCAGGTTCGTCATGCGGCGTTGAGCATCTGCACGGAGCGGGGAATTCAGGCCGGCGCGCACATGGTTCAACGCTGACTTCATTCTTTCCGGGGCTACCGGCTTCAGCAAATAGTCGAGGGCGTGGACATCGAAAGCGTCCAGCGCGTAACGGTCATAGGCGGTTACAAAAATGACAGGCATGCGTTCGGTTGCGATCGATTTGAGGACTTCAAAACCGTCCATCTCGGGCATTTGAATGTCCAGGAGTAGGCCTGTTTTTCTTTGACACCAGGAATGCAAGCGCTCGATGAGAACTCTTGCCGCTATCCGGCCATGGTTCGGCCAGTGTTCTCCCGCGTTCACTGGTTTATACTGAACCCATGTCGGAGACCGCCGAAAAGACGTTTTACCTCGAAACCTTCGGCTGCCAAATGAACGCCCACGACTCCGAAAAGGTTGTCGGGACGCTCTTGCAGCAGGGGTATCGCCAGGTTCCAACTGTCGAAGAGGCGGGCCTCGTGTTGTACAACACCTGCTCGATTCGCGATAAGGCGGAGCAGAAGGTCTTCAACCGCCTCTCCGATTACAAAAAATACAAGAAGCAGGGCAAGCAGTTTGGCGTTCTGGGATGCGTCGCCCAGCAGGAGGGCGAGAAGATTTTTGAGCGCGCTCCTTATGTGTCTCTTGTCTGCGGGTCGGCGTCTTACCGGAATCTTCCGCAGATGCTGGTGCAGTTGGAAGCGGGCTCGCAGCGCGTCACCGGGCTCGACGATCGCTTAACGGACGAATGCTTCGAGACCGAGTTCACGTCGCGCACCAATCCCCATCGCGGCTACATCACGATCATTGAAGGATGCGACAAGTTTTGCGCCTATTGCGTCGTGCCGTACACGCGGGGCAAGGAGCGCAGCCGGACTTCCGCCTCGGTTCTACAAGAAGCGCGGCAGCTTGCCGACCTTGGCTATACGGAGATTCAACTCCTTGGGCAAAACGTTAATTCTTACCTTGATCCCGATAAAAACAAGAGCTTTGCTGAATTGTTGGTTGCGCTCGCCGAAATCAGCGGCATCCGGCGCGTGCGCTTCACAACTTCCCATCCGCGTGATTTTGGACGCGACATCATCGATGCAATCGATGCCGTGCCAGCGCTCTGCGATCATGTGCATCTGCCCGTCCAGAGCGGATCGACCCGCGTGCTGGATGCGATGCAACGGCTCTATACGCGGGAACAGTATCTGGAGCGCGTCTCGTGGATTCAGTCCGCAAAGCGCGACATCTCGCTGACCAGCGATTTGATCGTCGGATTTCCGGGCGAGACGGAACGTGAATTTGAAGAGACGCTGTCGCTGCTGGATGTGGTTGGCTATGACAGCGTGTTTACATTCAAGTATTCCGCGCGGCCGAACACTCCGGCACTAAAATTTGATGACGCGATTCCGGACACTGAGAAGGCGCGCCGGCTCGGCGTTTTGAACGACCGGCAAAAACAGATTGGCGCGCAACGCAATCATCGGCACATGGGACAGGTGCTTGAAGTGATGGTGGAAGGAAAAAATCCGGCCCGCGGACAGTGGATCGGGCGGACGTCGCAGATTAAAGTGATGAATTTTACCGTGCCCGCGGGGATTGAGTTAGCGACGGGCAGCTACGTCAATGTGCGCGTCACGGGGAGTTTTCCGAACAGCTTGATGGGGGAAATGGCGGGTGTCTGAATTGCCTTAAGTGGGATCGTGTGGTGACGGGGCTATGCCCCGTTTGCGGGGCGGAGCCCCGCCACCACACCACCAACACCGGCAGAGTGGCTCGGTTTTCGAGGTTCTTATGGAAGTAGAAATGAAAATTCGCGGCCTCATGATGGATCCGGTTTCGAACATGCCGATCGTTCTGCTCAAAGATGTTGGCAGCGACACCGTGCTTCCGATCTGGGTGGGTGTGTACGAAGCGAATGCCATTGCGCTGGAGATTGAAAAAGTCAGCACGCCGCGTCCGATGACGCACGATTTGATTAAGAGCGTGCTCACTGGGCTCGACGCGCTGGTGCACAAAATTGTCGTGACGGAATTGAAAGACGATACGTTCTACGCCGTGATCTGGCTCGAAAGGGAAGGGCGGGTGGTGAGCATCGATTCCCGTCCGTCAGACGCGCTGGCGCTGGCGCTGCGCGTGGATTGCCCGATCTTTGTGGAAGATGAAGTTTTGAAGACCTCGAAGCAGACGGCCAATCCCGTGCCCGCAATCAGTGGCGAGGAGCTCCGCAAGTGGCTCGAAGACCTTGGCGACGATGATCTCGGCAAGTACAAGATGTGAGAGGCAAAGATGTAAGAGGCAAAGATGTGAGAAGCTAAAGACGTGAGAGGCAGGTCGCAGGTGTTAGATCTCAGGTCTCGGGTTTTTATCGCTCCGCGATGACGCGCATCTTCAGTGTCAGTGTTTCTGCAGCGCTCCTGGCCTTGCTGGGGTCGGCGTTTGCACAGACCACGGCACCCACTGCTAGTAATTCTCCAAGCGCCGTTTCCGGGTCCACCATCGCTCTGCACTCTACCTCGACGATGAATGTGGTTTCGGAAATGGGCGGCGCGTTCATGAGCGGCTCGAAGTGTGACTCGGACGGCAACCTCTACATTCATAAGTACGCCGCGGATCGCCCGCTGCTGGGGCCGGTCGTGAAGATCGATCGCGATGGCAAGCGCGTCGCCGTGTTTGATCCGGCCGTATTTTCGCAGCTGGCGCTCGACCGGGCCGATTCATTCTCGCCCGCTTTCGATGGCGGACTTTTTCAAATTGCACAGAGCGGCATCCTGAAGCCGCGAATTTATGTGCTTCGATTTTCCTTCGACGGAACGCCTTCGTTCACGCCGCGGCTTGACGCCGATTTTGAGCTTTACAACTTCGCAGCGTTTCTTGGCGGAAACTTTCTAGTTTCTGGCGTGCGGCGCGATGTTCAGGATAAAAACGATCGCGGACGCAATTTTACGGCGGTGTTTTCCGCCGATGGAAGGGAACTGGCGCAAGTTTCTTTTGACGGCACTGGAAAGTCCGGAAAGGCTGGCGCCACGAAGGCCTCTGATAATTCGGTCCCGCCGCTGGACCTGTCGGACGCCGAGGTTGGAATCGATGGGAATCTCTATGTCTTACGCCGGTCTTCGCCAGCTCTTATCTACGTGATCGCGCCGAGCGGCAAGATCGCGCGCACGCTGAAAGTGTCCGCTCCTCTGCATAGCGGCTCGCCTGACGCGTTTCACGTTTCGGTCAATCGGCTCGCGGTTTCGTTCTGGAACGAAGACAGCCAGCGACAAACGATCGTGGTCGCGGACGCGCAAACTGGGCAGAAGATCGCCAGCTATGCCGATGCCGATGGACTGGGGCCGTCGTTCGCGTGTTATTCGGCGAACGACGGCGTGTTTACCTTTCTGAAGCTGGGTGAGGGAAATGCTCTGGAAGTAATTCGAGCCGAAGCGCGCTGAAGACAGCAAGGAAGAACTTCAATACGACTGAGCACGGACTGCAATCATGGCCGATTCCGCCGAACAACTCCAACGGCTTTACCTCGCAGGATTCGAACTGCAGATGTTCGAGCGCTATCCCAAATGCGTTGGCGTGGTGCGCGGCGACTGCGTTGCTGTGCTCGTCCCTGGCATGGACGGCGTGCAGATTCTGGGCACGCCCGGTTGGCGCATGGGTGAAGTCATGGGTGTGCTCACGGAGTTAGA
>JAYUJG010000010.1:0-3853 GCA_043765355.1 Acidobacteriaceae bacterium
TGTGCTCAAAGAGGGCAACAAGAGCGACCGCATCGACGCCCACAAGTTGGCCGATCGGTTACGCCTCAATGATCTGGAGCCGGTTTACCATGGCGAGACCGGCGTGCGTATGCTGCGGGAGCTGGCGCGAAGTTATCTGACCATCGTCCAAGATCAGACGCGAGTCATGAATCGATTGAAAGCGGTGTATCGCAGCTGGGCGATCCCCTGTGCCGGCCGGGACGTCTACTACGCCCGCCATCGAACCGAGTGGCTGGGAAAGATCCCGGAAGCCGGCGTCCGCCGCCGAGCCGAACGACTCTACGAGCAGCTGGACATGCTGCAGCACCTGCGCCAGCAAGCACGCCGTGAACTGTTGGCGGAGAGTCGAAAACATGCCGTCACCGCCAGGCTACGGCAGATTCCATCGCTCGGGCCCATTCGCTCGGCCCTGACGGTGGCCCTGATCCAGACCCCGAATCGGTTCCGCACCAAGCGACAGCTGTGGGCTTACAGCGGACTGGCTTTGGAAACTCGCACCAGCGCAGACCACTGCTACGTGCAAGGCCAACTGCGGCGCTCCAAGAAACAGATCTCCATTCGGGGTCTGAACAAGGACCACAACCACGACCTGAAGGGACTGTTCAAAGGTGCGGCCACAACGGCCAGTGTGCGTCCCGGACCGTTTCAGGAGTTCTACCAGAGATCACTGGCCAAAGGCATCAAGCCCACCATGGCGCGTCTCACACTGGCACGCAAGATTGCAGCCATTGCACTGACTCTTTGGAAGAAGGGAGAAAACTTCGACGCTGACAAACTGAAATCGCAAGCCGCTTGAGCGTCTCGGGTGAAGAGCCCTTCCATCTCCGGTGATCTTCGTCGGGTGGTGGCCAGTCGGTTCTTGAGACGCTCGGGTTCGAGAGTGAGCATCGTAATGGCCTGTAGGCGTACAGTGCCAGTGGCACTTAGCCTCTGTGTAAACCCTATGCCCTCCCGGAGTTCGTCACCCACCGGGAAAAAGTATGTTGTGAAGGATTGTTCCGGTCCATCCCCGCAACGTCCCAAAACGCCATTTCTGGATAACTTCCGTATAGCCGACCACTCGTCCAAGATCGAGGGAACGGCTGGAGGCCTAGGAATGGCGAAACCGCTGTCGCCACGCATCGACATGCAAGAACTTTCTTGGCGAGGATCAATCGGACACCAAGTTAAGCATGATATTATCCAGTGCTGAAAATGTCAGCAAGCGAACGCACTACCCACTACGCGCTGGGCAGCACCGACGCGGAGCACGAACGCCTTATTTGGCAAGCGGAGCAAGTGGCTCCTCTCACCGAGCGACTATTCCGTGAGGCAGGCATTGGTCCAGGTCAACGCGTACTGGATCTCGGCTCCGGAGTGGGCGATGTGACCATGCTTGCCGCTCGACTGGTTGGTGCTTCGGGAGAGGTGGTGGGAATCGAGCGCGATCCGGACGCGATCGCCCGGGCACGGGCTCGCGCGGCTCAAGCCGGCCTGCACAATGTCAGCTTCATAGAATCGGATCTTTCCCAGATCCCAGACGCTAAACCCTTCGACGTGGCCGTGGGCCGTTTCATTCTGATGTGGCTTCCTGATCCGGTTTCCATTGTGCGCTCGGTGTCTCAGTTGGTTCGCCCCGGTGGCGTCGTAGCCTTTCAGGAACCGTACTGGGTGCCGGTTCTTTCGCTCTTAGCGCCATTGCCCTTATGGTCTGCTGCGGCTTCTTTGATTCACAGGACGTTTCAACAGTCCGGAGCAAACCCAGAGATCGGAACTGCGCTTTACCAGGTCTTCCAGGAAGCGGGGCTTCCCGGACCAACCATGCGTCAAGAGATACCGATGGGCAGGGATCCAAACAGCGCAAGATGGTTCTCAGATACTCTCCGGAGTTTGCGGTCCCAAATTCAGCGGCTTGGTCTGTCTCTCGAGTCCGTGGGCGACCTCGATACGCTGGCCAAGAGACTTCAAAACGAGGCTGGAGCCTCGAATGGCGTGGTTGCATGGATGGCGCCCGTCGGGGCTTGGGTGCGCAAGTAGTTAGGAAGGCGAGCCGATCAGGGATCACTCTAACCGTTCGTCCCAAGCCTACGCTGTGCCGTCCTGGGAAGCAGCAAGACAAGAGTTGCAAATACAAACAAGATGACACCGGCGGACGCAAAGGCGCCGTCCAAGCTCCCTGTCTTTTCACGGATGAAACCGACCGCGTACGGCCCGAGAAATCCCCCGAGGCTAGCGAACATCGTGAGCAATCCAATGCCTGCAGCCGCCCCGGCCCCGGTTAAAAACTCGCTGGGCAGCGCCCACAAAGGGCCTTGGTAGCCGCAAACGCAAGCGACCGCGACCGACAGAAACACGACGCCAAAAAAACTGGAATGAGCAGCCCCGAACATGAGACAAGCGATTCCTGCGACCATTGCGGGAATGGCCACATGCCATCTCCGTTCCAGTTTACGGTCCGAACTGCGCGAAACCAGAATCATCGCCAGCAATCCAATAGCGTTTGGAACCATCACCAGCAATCCAACCTGCGTGTTCGAATATCGATCAGATAGCGTTTTCACAATTTGAGGCATCCAGAAGAATACTGCGTAGAAGGCCGCACCCGTTGTCATGGCGGCGATGGCCAGATGCCAGACGCGGCTGTGTACCAACGCCCCTCCCGCCGAGATTTGGTGCGTTTTGTGTTTGTGGTCGTCTTCACTCTTCAACTGGGTTGTGATCCAGTCCTTTTCGCTCTCGGTTAGGAAGTTTGCTTCTGCTGGACGATTGGGCAGCCAGAAATAGGTGAGCACACCAAAGATCATGGCTGGCATTCCCTCCAGAATCAGAAGCCATCGCCAACTGCTCAAACCCAACCAATGCACGTGGTCCAGGATAAAGCCGGAAAGCGGAGCTCCCAGGATGTTGGTGATCGGTATCCCAGTCATGAACAAAGCGATCGCTTGGGCCTGCTCTCGTCGCCTAAACCAGTAGGTCAAATACAACAGGATTCCCGGGTAATAGCCGGCTTCAGCCAGCCCAAGCAGGAAACGCGCGATATAGAGTTGGTGCACGGTATGAACAAAGCCGGACAGAGCGGCCACAATTCCCCAGACGATCAGGATTCTTGCAATCCACAAACGTGCGCCAACCTTGTGCAGGATCAGATTGCTCGGAATCTCGAAGATCGCATAGCCAATGAAGAAGATCCCGACGAGCAGTCCGAACTGGCGGCTGCTGATGCCCAGCTCCTGGTTCATGGTGAGTGCCGCAAATCCGATGTTGATGCGGTCGAGAAACGAAACAATGTAGAGAAGCAATATGAAGGGAAGAATCCTGCCCCGTATTTTCTGAAGCGTGCTTGCTTCCAGGGGCGTTGCAACGTCCATTTGGATTCCCACGCTTACCTCAATTTCGAATCCGCCTCGGCAAAATGGTCTTGTCGGCGGAGGTCATGGTCGACGGCGGGCAAGATTGCGGAAACTCTACGCTTGCGAAATACATCCGTCAAGCGTCTCGCTGCTTGCTTCTTAACGACTCGAATCCCGCTGGTTGCCGTAATGTTCCAGCCACGTTCAGATGGCTTTGTAGTCGCCATACCCTGTAGAAATGACCTCTTCCGCAGTCGAGTTGGGCAGCATTCCAACATTGTGCTTGGATGACGGGCTATTCGGAATGTATGGTCCGCCGCTTTGTCGCAAGCGAAAAGTGAGTGTGACAGGTTGGTCTGCGCAAATGTATACGGCCTTTGTTGGAGTGGTTCGCTCCTGGCCAGGATGGAATGCGCTGCGCTCTTTTCCCATTTAGTTAAGCAGTCTTGGAAGACTTCTTCCGAGTTCGGGTTTGGAGAGCGCCGGGTTCGACCGTTGTGCCA
>JAYUJG010000011.1:0-1502 GCA_043765355.1 Acidobacteriaceae bacterium
GTGGAGTTCGTTCTCCCATCAAATATGGCGTCCACAAAAGCCCGTCGCAACCGGGCGGCACAGTCGTTGCCGCATCCGTCAGCCGCTCATAGGGATCGCCACCGTCCTTACTCTCCGATCCAAATTGATCGCGAAACCATCGCAACGAGAGTCCCGCCGCCTGCGTCACTCCCATCACATGCCAACGCCCTGGAATCGCGTGACAAAAAGTATGCAACCTCCCCTTCGGATCGAGCGCTGGACGATCCGTCGCCGCAAACACCACGCCGGACGTTCCAATCGTCGCGCTCACCGAGCCCGCCGCCACAATGCCCATTCCCGTCGCGCCAGCCGCCTGATCGCCCGCTCCCGCCACCACTGGCGTCCCCGGCCTCAATCCCGTCGCAGCGGCGCCAGCCGAGGAAACCTGCCCACACACGTCTGGAGATTCAAACAGTTCAGGCAGCCAACTTTCACTTATCTCCGCCGCTTGCAACATCTCATTCGACCAACGGCGATGCGCCACATCCAGCAGCAGCGTGCCGGAAGCATCCGCCATATCCGTAGCTCGTTCGCCCGTTAGCCTGAAGCGAACATAATCCTTCGGCAACATCACCGAGCGCACGCGCTTCCAAAGTTCAGGCTCGTTCTCGCGCACCCAAAGAAATTTGGTGACCGTAAAGTTAGCCAGCGCAGGATTGCACGTCAGCCCAATCAGCCGCTCTGCACCCACCTTGGCAGTCAGGTCGTCACATTGCTTCTGCGTCCGTACGTCGCACCAAATCAGTGCCGGGCGCACAACTTCATCGCGCTCATCCAGCATCACGGCTCCATGCATCTGCCCGGAGAATCCAACGCAAGCAACATCCTCACCGCGCAGATTTGCCTTCGCCAACGCCTTGCTCACAGCAATCCCGCACGCCCGCCACCAATCTTCTGGACGCTGCTCCGCCCAGCCAATTTGCGGCGAAGCAAACGGCGCGTGTTCTTCCGTCGCAGACGAAACAATCCTTCCCCCGTCATCCATGACGAGCGCCCGGGAACCTCCAGTCCCTACGTCAATCCCAAGTACCTTGATCAAGCCTCTCCTATTTCTGTTCCAGGAACCGCACACACACCGGGGCATCCACTACCAGGGTCTGGCCCGTCGGAGTCAACTTCCCACTCTTAGCGTTGATCTTGAACACCACAATCTTTCCTGAATTCTGGTCCGCCACATACATCAGACGGCCCGGCGGATCAATTGCGAAGTTGCGTGGCTCCTTGCCTAGCACCGGCGCATCCTCCACCAATGCAAGCGTTCCCTTCTTCTCATCAATGCGGAACACCGCAATACTGTCGTGCCCACGGTTCGATGCATACAAAAACTTTCCCGATGGATGCACTCTCACTTCCGCCGCATCGTTACGCCCGCTAAACCCCTGCGGCAGTATGGAAACCGTCTGCAATTCCCTAAGATTTCCGCCCTCAGCATCATAGGCAAACGCCGTCACTTCCGACCTCATCTCGCCCACCACGTACGC
>JAYUJG010000012.1:0-3406 GCA_043765355.1 Acidobacteriaceae bacterium
ATGTATTTCTGAGAACTGAGAACTTGGCTCTGTTCTACCCCACCGCTCCGCGAAAAAAAATCTCGGTGTATTGAACCACCAGAGCCTCCCCCGTCAGCGGCCCATCCGGCTTGTACCACTGATAGATCCAGTTGATCATCCCAACCAAAGCCAGCGCGGCCGCGCGGGGCGTGACCAGTGACTTTGAGCTGCTCTTGCGCTGAATGTCAGCGACCAGGTTCTCGACGAAGTGCAGATAGTCTTTTTTGCGTCCATTGATCTTGCGCCGCAGCGCCGGTGGCAGGGGATGGTTCTCGTGCAGCATTACAGTGATTTCACGGTCTTCCGGACTCAACACAACCTGAATATGCAACCGGATCAGCATGCGCAGCCGCTCTTCGGCTCCTGCAGCGCTGGTCCCATCGATGCGTCGCACCACGTTGATCACGCGCTCTTCGGTGATCTCCATGGCGTGCGACATGATGTGAAACAGGATTTCGTCTTTGGACTCGAAGTGGTGATACAAGCCGCCCTTGGAGAGCTTGAGCGCGGCGGCCACATCGTTCATCGACGTGGCATCGTATCCGCGCAGTTGGAAGAGACGCGCTGCCGCGCGCAGGATTTCCTGACGAGGTTCCTGCCGGGGCTGTGACCGAGGTTCGATGGCAGCTTCGCGAAGCATTCAGAGATGGTATCGCGGAATGGGGTTTGCGCTCTACTCGGTTCGCCACCGGAAGCGCATCACCGCTATCGCGCCGAACAAAAGGGTGAAGAGAAGCAACACGGCGATCGGCCCAATGGCCGACGAAAATCCCAATCCGCGCCACGTCATGCCATCGAGGCCATCGATTGCCCAGCGGGTTGGGATCACGATCGTCAGCCGTTGCAGCCATTTCGGAAAAATGAAAGTCGGTACCCACGCCCCGCCGAGCATCACCATAATCAGCGTTGCCATAATGGAATAGCCGCGCGTGGCCTCGACCGTCTCGCCGAGAGCGGCGATCATCAGGCCAAAGGCCGCAGTCATCAATGAGAATGCGGCGCAGACTCCGACAAAGCCTGGGAAGCTGCCGAGAATGCGAACTCCAAACACGACCCGGGCAAAGGTAAAGAGCACAAGCAAAATAAAACCAGCGATCAGCGATGCGCTCACGGTGCGGCTGCCGAGAAGCATGGTTCGGGAAAGAGGAGCGGCTCGCAGGCGTTGCCAAAGCCCGGTCTGCCGCAGCATCAGCAGGGCGATGCCGACGTCGAGTCCCATGAAGAGGATGAACTGCACTCCCATGCCTGCGAAGGAGTGGGCATAACCGTTATAAGCGACGTTTTCGCCCGATGTGATTGCTTCGTCGCGAGTCTCGTAGGGGATTGTCATGCCGCCTGCCGAAGTCGCCAGTCCCGAAGCGGCAGCGTGGTTTCGTTCCTGATCCTGGCGGTCTTTCTGGACCTCGTTGAATTTCCTAACTCCGCCCAAAAGATCGCGCAGAGCCTTGCGGTCTTCCGCTGGCAGCTGAGGACTGTTTTCCACCTGCGCGAGCGAATCGTTGACCATGGCGAGTCCGCTGCTGCCGTTGAATATTTCTTTGCTCACAGTCTGCATGACCGCGCCGCGCAGGATGCCCTTGATCATGCCAAGTTCCATATTGTGCGAAGGATCGTAGAGCAGGCTGAGTTCCGGTTTGCTGGCGGTGGTGAAAAGCGCGCGTCCCGCATTGCGGCCGAAGTCTTTCGGAATCACGATCGCGGCGGTAGCCTTGCCCTTGCGCACGGCCTCGCGCGCGGCGTCCAGCGTTGACGGCTTCACATCGAGTGTCGTATCGGTGCCGAGGTCGACGATCAGGCCGCGCGAGATATCGCTGCCGTCCTGATCAATCACCAGGACCGCAACTTTACTGGTTTCCGCGTTGCCGCCTTGCCCGCCGAAGAGGTAGCCGAAAAACGATGCGAGCACGATCGGCACCAGAATTCCAACGATCACAGTCTTGCGGTCGTTGAAGAACAATTTCAAATCTTTTCGTACCAACGCTAAAAATGGAATCATTACGAGTCTCGAAGGCTCCTTCCCGTCAAAGTCAGGAAAACCGTCTCGAGGTCAGGCTGCTCACTCGAAACATGATGGTAGGAATGGCCGTTCTCCGAAAGCCAGCGCAGAACCCCGGGCGCGTTGCGGGAAAGGTCCTGAACCCCAACCCGAAGCGTGCCTTGCGCCAACTCGACCGACTTCACTTCGGGTAACGCCAGCATCGGCTCCGTCTTGAACCCGTCGGCGTGGTCGAGCTCGACGGCGATGACGTTGGTGACCGGCAGCATTTTGTGCAGTCCCTGCAAGGTGTCGTCGGCAATTACTTTTCCGTGATCGACGATCACGATGCGGTCGCAGAGGCGCTCCGCTTCTTCCATGTAGTGCGTGGTGTAGATCAGCGTCTTGCCGCGCTTCTTCAGCGCTTCAAGATTGTCGAAGATGGCGTTGCGGCTTTGCGGATCGACGCCGACGGTGGGTTCATCGAGCAGAAGGATCTGCGGGTCGTGAAGCAACGCCCCCGCAAGATTTAGGCGACGCTTCATGCCTCCACTGAACGTGCCGACCTTGTCGCCGGCGCGGTCCGAGAGGCCGACCAGATGCAATGCATCGTCGATGGCATGCTTCGCTTTCGTGCCGGCAATGGAGTACAGCGCGGCGAAAAAAGTCAGGTTATCGCGGGCGCTGAGCTGGTCATACAGCGCCATATCCTGCGGCACTAGCCCGATCTGCCGCTTGACCGGATCGGTATCGCTTTTGACCTGCTTGCCGTCGATCAGAACTTCACCGGAATCCGGGTTTAGCAATCCCGCGATGATCGAGACGGTGGTGGTTTTGCCGGCGCCATTTGGTCCGAGCAGGCCAATTGTTTCTCCAGCGTCGGCGCGAAAACTGACGCCGCTGACGGCCACCAGCTTTCCGTAACTCTTCGTGAGCTGGTTCACTGCAAGCATGGGTGAGCAGTGTATCACCGGAGTATTTGCCATAGACAGCGAGTTGACACAGGCGGGGGTGGGTCGGTAGCATTCTTGGAAACCGACCGAGTGGTCGGTTTTGACTCGGACTTGAGATTCAGCATTTCCGCTAACGTAAATAGATATCGATAAGGAGTTTCTCCGTGGCCACAGTTTTCTACCAGAACGACGCCAATCCTTCCGCTCTGAAGGGCAAGACCATCGCCGTGTTCGGCTATGGTTCGCAGGGACACGCGCAGGCGCAGAATCTGCGCGATAGCGGATACGACGTAATCATCGGGCTCGATCCCGAACGCAAATCGGCCAAGCAGGCGAGGGCCGATGGCATGACCGTGGTCGCTCCGGGGGAGGCCGCCAAACGCGCCGACTGGATCCAGATTCTTACACCGGATGAGACGCAGGCTGCGTTTTATGAATCGGCCATCAAGCCGCATTT
>JAYUJG010000013.1:0-10248 GCA_043765355.1 Acidobacteriaceae bacterium
CGTGGCACGCACCCACAGCGCACCTTCGTCAAGGTGAGGCATAAACTCGCCGCCGATGAAGGGTACGAGCAGCAGAGCCGCTCCAAAAATCGACGTCGCAATCAGCATCGTCGTCTTCGGACGGTCAAGCGCCCAATCCAGCTGACCGGCATATTTCTGTTTCATCCATTCAAACGGGCGATTTGGCTTTTCCCGTACGCCCTTCTTGAACCAGTAAAAAGCGAGCACCGGGATCAAAGTAAGCGTCAGGATGAGGGCACCGACCAATGCAAACGACATCGTCTCGGCCATCGGATGAAACAGCTTCCCCGAAGCCCCCGTGAGCGCATAGATCGGCAGATACCCGGCAAGAATGACGGCGACCGAATAGAAAATCGGCCGATCCACATCCTTCGCCGCCGCGAGAATCACTTCATTGAGGTCGTACTGCTGACCCTCGCGGAGGGCCAGTTCGCGATAGATGTTTTCAATCATCACCACCGTGCCATCGATGACAATCCCGAAATCAATGGCGCCGATGGAAAGCAAATTCGCAGCCACGTCGTGCGCGTGCAGCACAATAAAAGCGAACAACAGCGACAGCGGAATCGTGATCGCAACAATAATCGCCGCGCGGAAGCTCACCAAAAAGAAAATCAGCACGACGAGAACGAGCACCATACCCCGGAGCAGGTTCGCTTCCACGGTGTCCGTCGTCAAACTCACGAGTGTGCTGCGATCGTAAAAGGGATGAATCTTAACGTCAGGCGGCAGAATGTTGCGATTCAGCTCCTCGGTTTTCGCCTCCACCGCTTTCAGGACGTTCTGGGTCTGCTCGC
This sequence comes from Acidobacteriaceae bacterium, assembly GCA_043765355.1. Lineage (GTDB taxonomy): Bacteria > Acidobacteriota > Terriglobia > Terriglobales > Acidobacteriaceae > Acidiflorens. The sequence continues at coordinate 819 of JAYUJG010000013.1, forward strand.
CACGCAACATCAGAATGACGCCCTCGACCGCATCGTCAATTTTCTGATATCCAAATTCGCCGAGGCGCGGCGCGTGTCCTATGGTGACGTCGCCAACGTCGCGCACACGGATCGGCGTCCCCTTGTTGGCGCCCACCACGATGTTTCCAATATCGTCGGTGTTGCGCACCAGCCCAATACCGCGCACGTAATAAAACTGCCCGCCCTGCGAATAAAATCCGCCGCCCGCATTCGCATTGTTAGCGGAGAGCGCCGTGATCACTTGCGGAATCGTCAGGTGATATCCATAAATGCGCGCCGGATCGAGCAGCACCTGATACTGCATCACGGTTCCGCCGAGACCCGAGTCGTCCGCCACCCCGGGCACTGAGCGATAAGCCCGCTGCACCACCCAATTTTCAATCGTCTTTAATTCTTGCGGCGATCGATCCGGACTTTCGAGCACATAGCGATACACCAGACCACTGGGGCTGAACAGGGGTGCCATGGTCGGGATCACACCGGCCGGCAACGTCGCTTGCGCCAGCCTTTCAAAAACAATTTGTCGCGCAAAATAACTGTCGGTGCTGTCGTCGAAAGTAAGAACCAGATCGGACAATCCGTAGAGTGACTTCGAGCGCATCACCACCATGCGCGGAACGCCGTTCATCTGGAGTTCAAGAGGAAGAGTAACCAGCCGTTCGACCTCTTCGGCGGCGTGGTCGGGCCACTGCGTGATGATTTCGACCTGTGGCGGCGCGAGGTCGGGGTAGGCGTCCACCGGCATCCGCTGAAACGAGAGGATGCCGCCGACCGTAATGAACGCGGTGAGCATCAGCACCAGAAATTTTTGTCGCAGCGCAGCTTGGACGATTCGGTGGATCATTCGATGGTGGAAACTGTCCCTATCCTGAACATAGTTACCGTGATTTCTTCAAAACTTGCGGATTTTGTGGTGCCGGGGCTTTGCCCCGCCAAGGACGGGGCGTAGCCCCGTCACCACACGAACTCTGCCCACTAACGCTGCAGCGAATTCGCGAACTGCAAAAACAGGCTGCCGTTTCCGACAACGTGGTCGCCAGCTTTCAACCCGCTGGTAATCTGCGTCTGTCCGTTCAAACTTTCTCCCAGAGTCACCGAGCGCCTGCCAAACTGATTCGCAGACGCCGCCGCATAAACAAAAGGCTGATTCTCGGTATCGCGCAAAACGGCTGCATCCGGCAGCGCAATCGCATTCGGAATCGCTCCCGCGCTCACCGTGGCCGTGACGTACATATCTTTTTTCAGCTTCTCGCCCGGATTGTTCGTCTCGATCCGCGCCTGCAGCGTCCGCGTATTTGGATCAAGCGACGCCGCCACATACGAAATCCGGCCATGGAAGACTTCCGGATACGTGTCCGTCTGAATCGCGACCGTATTCCCCACGCGCACGTAGGGCAAATCTTTCTGATAAATATTGACCAGCACCCATACGCTACTCGTATCCGAAACCATGAAGCATTGCGTGGTTCCCGGCTGCAGCAGTTGCCCCACCGACACGTTCTGCTCGACAACGACGCCGTCGATCGGCGCTCTCACCGGGACTTCAAAAGAAGGCGGAGCCTGTACCAGCGCATCCAGGTCGGCAACGCCCATGACTTTCAACGCCGCCTGCGCCGACGCTAAATCTCCGCTCGCCTGTGTTTCCGTCGACTGCGCCTGTTCAACATTTTGCTCGGAAATCGCCTTGTGTTCGTACAAGTCACGGGCGCGGGCGTAGGCTTTTTGCGCCAGAGCATACGCGTCTCGCGTCTTCAAATAATTCGTTCGCAGCTGCGAATAATCCGGACTCGCCACATACAACATGGGCTCGCCCTTTGTCACTTTCTGCCCGGGCACAACCGCGATCCGGCTGACCGGTCCGCTCACCGGTGTGATCACCGGGGTGGTGTGAAAACTGTTGTACGCAACCGCGCCGGTAAGCCGCAGCGTTCGCGGCAAGGTCGCCGACTGCACCGTCAGCACCTGCACATGCGCCATCTGCTCCTGCGGGATGGAGAACAACTCGGCATTGTCCGAGCTTTTCTGAGCGCTCGAATCCGTCGAGGCCTTCGCCCCCGATCCTTCGCAGCCGGCAAGTATCAGCATGATCGCCGACGCCGCAACCAAAGCCGCAAGCCATCCATAGCGATCCGCGTAAATTTTCATGGCAACTTCCTCATCGCAAATTTCTTCGTAGTGCCGCTCTCCCTCAAGGCAGCGTCCTGGTTCCTTCTGCTTCCTTCAACTGCTCCAGCGCCGTCAAATAAGAGGACAATGCCTGCCGATATGCCAACTGCACCGACCGGTAACTGCGCTCCGCATCGAGAAAATCCAACAGACTGGCCGCGCCGCGCTTGTAAGCATACTCGCTGATGTCGCGCGAATCCTGCGCCTGCTTCAGATAGCCGGAGGTGTAGAGCTGTACGACCTCTTCGTTACTCCTCACCGCCTGATACGCGTTGCCCACGTCGGAAAGCACGGTATCGCTCGACGCCTGCTGCAACTCCTGCGCTTGCGTCAATGCGTGTCCGGTGCGCGCGATCTCTCCTTGATTGCGATTGAAGACCGGCAATTGAAAACTGGCGAACAAGGAAGACGTGTACTCCCCGGAAACGTGGGTAAAATCGTAGGCGCCATTCACGTCAACTTTGGCGTTGGCTTTGGCAAGACGGATCTGGCTCTGCGCCGCGGTAATGCCTAGTTCGGCGGCATGAAAGTCGGGCCTCTCTCGCAATGCCCGCGCCTGCAAGTCTTCCAGATTGCCCCGAATCGGCCGAAACGCCAGTTCGCCCTCCACGTCGAAGTCAGCCGGCACTGCCGTGTAGCCCAGCAATCCTCGCAGACCAACCAGCGCCTGCGCTTTGGCAAGGCGCGCGGAAGAAACGTCGGTCTGAAACTGCAAGAGCTGGAGCTTGATCTTTAAGTAGTCGCCTTCACCAATGAACCCCGCTTTGAGTTGTGCCTCTCCAATATCGACCGTCTGCTGAAAGCTCTTCAAACTCTCCTGCGCAAAGTCAAGAGTCGATTCTGCCAGCAATACGCTGACAAATTGTTGCCCCACATTAAATGCCAGCGTGCGCTCCGCGTCGGCAACCTGGGCGCGCGTGACCGACGTCTGATCCTGGGCAGCCTGCCACCGGCGCTGCCGCTTACTCCCTCGTTCGAAGAGGTAGCTGATGCCCACATCAAACTGCTGCACCGTGTTGAGATTGTCGTGGGAAAAGAACTGTGGGCTGAAAACTGGAACAAACTGGGAATCCACACCCAAAGCCGGATTGGGGCGGAGATTGGCTGTGATTTCCTGTGCCTGATTCTGGAGGATCTGAGTCCGCGAAGCCTTGAGCGCATGGTTGTGAGCCAGCGCCAGATCGATCGCCTGGTCGAGCGTGATCCGCGTTGTAGTCTGTCCGCTTCCGGTGCCGGCAAGCAACAAGACCGGAGCCACCACGGTGAACACTCGACGCAATACCCGAGAATACCTGGAGCGCATAAGAATTGAGATCAAAGTGTACTCGCAGCGGCCCAAAGACAGCACCCGGCACAAATCGAGGCCACCCAGCCTCCTGCCGAACTCCGTCACCCGTATTCTCCTCCTGTCCCTAGGAGGCAATCGGGCCCTGAATGGATGTATTGTAATTTACTGCATTCGCGATCCCGCGGGCTGGAACCCTAAAATGCCGCCCCGCAACCGGCTCCCCAACCGGACAGAACACACGAAGGGTCGTATTCCCCGCGCAAATGGGACGCTTCCCTGCGCCAATGCCCCCCAACGTGCTCCCCGCTCTCCCGCAGCCACCTAACGGCTGACTCTCACACTACCTCACGATTGGAGACGCAGATGAAAATGATGTTCCTGATCCCCCTCTTTCTATTGTTGTCGTTGAATACATTCGCCCAATCTCTCACGGGTGGCGCGGTCGTATTCACGCTCCCCGTGATCAATGCCTATCAATTCACTCTCATGTCGGGCGGCTATCAAGACCAGGCACAGAGCAATGGCTTCCACTTTGGGAAAGGTTCGTTCCATCTCTGGAAAAACGGCGGCCCCGGCTACTGTCTTACCGGATCAAACCCCAACATTCCCGGCTGCCGCTTCGACGGCTCCATCGGGAAGAAAACCGCAATCACGCTCAACCAGTATTGTACCCAGATCAGCTTTCCCATCAGCAATGGCGAGTTAAGGATTCTGACCGGCAGCGGAAGAGTTGACGACCGCAAGGGCCTGACCGCGCTCTACTCCCAAACTTTCTGTGACATCGGTGGCAGCCTGTTCATGGCGGGCGGAACCCTGGTCGTGAACTTGAATTGAAGCAAGTTCATCGTAGCGCTGGCGTCCCGCCGGCTGTCCGGGGGCGTCCCGCCCGCCGCGCCGACGCCAATGCGCTCTCTGTTCCCGTCCTAACCGCACGAGCCGGCAAGATGCCAGGGCTACACATCCGCGCCTTCAAAGCTGCCGCCACCCCGGAACATTCCAAGCAACTTTTTCCAGGCTTCCGGGTTCCATACTATGTAGGCGTGTAACGCTTGGAGGAAACCTTGAAAGCAGCCGACCGGCTTCAAACAACCACCCGACTTGCAGCGAGTGCCGTCCTGTTGTCATTCTTGCTAGGCGCAGCCACCTTGTCCGTCGCGCAAAAAGGCGCCATGAGCCCGTATCAAGGCGAAGCCGATGGCGTGAGCGCTGGCGGCAACTGGCTGGAGTTCGCCTCTACCGACAAGATGACCGGCACCAACAAAGTCCGCTTCGAGCTGCAATCGAACAACTATTTCAAAGACACCGACTACAAGCCCCACGTGAATTTCGTTTGCAGCAACGGCAAGCTCAAGTTCGCCGACTTCAACCCCGGCGTCCGCCTGCGTCCACCCAACCGCCCCGGCTTTTGGGGACAGCCGCAACTCGAAGTAGAAGTAAGAATCGACGACGTGCACAACTACAAAGGCTGGAACTGGATGCGCGGCCGCTTCCTCTCGATGGATAAAGGCACCGTCCGCGGCATGATGAGCGCGCAGATTTTCAACATCGCCCTGCCCACGCGCAGCGGCCGCCAGATCGCCGAGTTCTCTCCAGGCGGCCTGAACTTCGATCGCATCAAGCAAGCCTGCGACCTGACTGCGAAAAAGCCAAGCAAAGACTGACTTCTGCCTGATCGACCGCAACCGTAGCGCTACAGGATTTTCTTTGCGACCTTCGCGAATTTTTTGCGCACTCGACGGTTAAGCTCTCTTTTTGCCGCCGCCAGTTCGAACCGCAGCCCCCACAAGACACCTCCGCACAGCCGGACTCCATTTGCTCCAGTCACCGCTGCATCCCCAGCCCGCCAAGCGAATCCAATAGTAATATCGTTGGGGTGCCAATCGGTGCCCAAGCCGCGCGGGAGACCCATGAAGATCGGCATCACCTGTTATCCAACCTACGGCGGCAGCGGAGTCGTCGCCACTGAACTCGGCCTCGAACTCGCTCGCCGCGGCCACGAAATTCATTTCATCTCCTATTCGCAACCGATTCGCCTGACCGGTCCCGAACCTAATATCCACTATCACGAGGTCGAGGTCACCAGGTATCCGCTGTTCGAATATCCTCCCTACGATCTGGCCCTGGCGACCCGCATGGCCGAAGTCTCCCAGCTTTACGAGCTCGACCTGCTTCACGTTCACTACGCCATCCCACACTCGGTCAGTGCGATGCTCGCCAAGCAGATGCTCGCCGCCACTCCGCCGCGCAAAAATCTTCCCTTTGTCACCACCCTCCACGGAACCGACATCACTCTCGTAGGCCTCGACCGCTCCTATCTTCCGATCACTCGTTTCTCCATCGAACAAAGCGACGGAGTCACCGCCATCTCCCAGTATCTCCGGGGCCGCACCCTCAACATCTTCGACATCAAGAAGCACATCGAGGTCATCCCCAACTTCGTGAATTGCGACGAGTACCAGCGCAAGCAGAAATGGCTGGACAAGCGCAGCGAATACGTATCGAACGACGAGCGTCTGCTGGTCCACCTCTCGAACTTCCGCCCAGTAAAACGCGTCCTGGACGTAATCGAAATCTTCGACCGCGTGCGCAAGAAGATTCCCTCAAAACTCCTGCTGATCGGCGACGGCCCCGACCGCTCTCAGGCGGAATGGCTGGCCGTGCAAAAAGGCATTCACGAGCATGTTTTATTTTTAGGCAAGCAGGATCAGATCCGCGAGAAACTCGCCATCTCCGACGTCATGCTCATGCCAAGCGAACTGGAATCGTTCGGACTAGCCGCCCTCGAAGGCATGGCCTGCGAGGTCGTCCCCATCACCACCCGCGTCGGAGGTGTACCGGAAGTAATCGAGCACGGCGTCAGTGGATTTATGGCCGAGGTCGGCGACGTGGACACGATGGCCCGTTACGCCATCGACCTGCTGGGTGATGAGTCGGCGCTGCGTGCGATGGCCAAGCGGGCCCGGCTTGCCGCGAAGGCAAAATATTGTTCCAGCAAAATCATTCCGCTTTACGAAGATTTTTACCAAAAGGTGTTGCAGCAGTCGACGCAATCGTCGAAGTCGTCATAAGCTCTTCCGGATTCGGCAGAATCGGCAGCCGCAACCGGATCAGCGTCCCGCCGCCTTCGCGATTTTCGATCATCATTTTGGCCGTATCGCCGTAGAGCACCTTCAATCGTTCGGCGATATTCGCCATGCCGATCCCCATTCCCTCCGCGCCCTCGCCTCGGCCGTGATCTCGCGCCAGCCCTTGCGCAGCGCCCATGCCCACTCCATCGTCTTCCACTTCAACCACCAGCCGCGATTTAATCACACGGCTGCGCAGCGTAATACTTCCGCCTTCGATTTTCGGAGACAGCCCGTGCTTGATCGAATTCTCCACCAGCGGCTGCAGCAACATGCTGGGAACCATCGCTTCGAGAGACGCCGGATCGAGATCCTTAATCACCTGCAGCTTATCCTTGCCAAAACGCACGACTTCAATGTCGAGATAGTTGTCGATAAACTCCACTTCTTCGCGCAGCGGCACAAACGAATCGGTACTGTGCAGCAGGCGGCGAAGAATGGTGGCGAGTTTCAAGATCATCTCCCGCGCCGTGTCGGGATCGAAACGGACAAGAGAAGAAATTGAATTCAGCGTATTGAACAGAAAATGCGGATTGATCTGATTCTGCAGCGCCGCCATGCGCGCCTGCAAAAGCAACCGCTCCTGTTCTTCCAGCTTGATCTGTATGCGGACACTGGTGAAGATTTTCAGCTCCGTACCCACCACCATCACCGCGGCCAGGTAAATCGCACTCTCCACGAGATACCCATTCAGATTGCCGCCGGCGCCGGTGCCAGCGCCAGCCATCCACAGGCCGGGACTTTCCAAACTAAAAATCGAATTTGGCCAGAAGCGCCAGATTTCCGTCTGCAAAAAACGCAATCCGACAATGGTCACAAAAAAAGCGATCTGCCAGTCAAACACGCGCGGCCGCGGCAGATTCCGCCGAATCCAGCGATAGAGGCTGAGATCGATAAACGGCGAGAACGACCAAATATCTTCCTGCTCGGGAGCCAGCCGCCGCAACTGCCCCGCGACAATTCCGGCGAACACATTCAAAGGCAAACTGGCCCATTCGCCGTGCAGCACCGCAGGCAGCGACAACAAAGCGCCGCCAACCCCGCCCGACAAACGCCCGCCAATCACGCCCAGCAGCAATGCAGTTTCAAGCGACAGATCGCCCGCCAGGAAGCTCTTGGCGTTGAATCGAATCCAGACGCCGAGTGCGATCGGGATCGCCATCCACAGCGCCAGATAGATCTTATGCCGAGTATCGCGCTGCTCGCGAAAGATGAGACTCTTGAACTCCTTCGAGCGCACCAATGCGCTGGACAAAGCCGCGGCCACGCCCAGCTTGATCAAAAGGTTGACGAGTATGAGGCGAGGCTCAAGCATGAAATCGATTCCCGGCAGGCGGCACCGGTCAAAGGGGTTACCCTGTGCCGTCCTCCGTGCACCCCGTGTCCCCCGTGGTAAAAGGGTTTCGCCGGATTCTAAAGCGAAGTCGTCCCGATTGTATCCGCAGCCCGCCGCAAAAGCCCCTCAACATCGCAGCCCGAAGGAACTCCGCCCTGAGCAAAGTCCCGGCTTCCTCCGCCGCGCCCGCCAACTGAAGACAGCGCTTGCTTGAGCAGCACTCCCATGTCGCACGAGCCGGAAGCTGCGGGCGTCTGCGCGAAAACCACTCCCGGAGGATCCACCGTGCTAGCCACCAGCGCAATTGCCGGAGTAGCCGCGCGCGTCACCCGCTGCGCAAACAATTTGGCGAATCCAATGTCGCGATCCGAAAAAACCCGCACCACGATCTTTCGCCCGTCAGCGAGCGCCTGCGAATGCATCGCCGCCAACGCCATCGATTCGGCAAGCTCTTCGAACGCATCGTCTTTCTGCTTTCGCAGAACTTTCAGATCGTCGGCACTCTTGCGAATCTGCTCCGGCACATCCCACAACTTAGTCGAAAAAAGCGCCGCCGCCTCGCTCAGCGCAGTGTAGTCACGACGCGCCAATCGCACCGCGCGATCTCCGCAAACAAACTCGACGCGAGTTCCCTGCCGCACCTTCTCGCTCTTGCGCAGCAGGATCGAGCCAATCTGCCCGCTGGCCGTAACGTGAGTTCCGCCACAAGCCGATCTATCGAAATCGAGGAACTCCACAATCCGCAACAAGTCACGTTCCGCCACCGGAGGCTTACGCAATCCCAACTTCTCCGCATCGGCCCGCGAAACATACCGGATCCGTACATCCCGATTCTCAAACACAACCTGATTCGCCCGCTTCTCGGTGCCCACCATCTGCGCCACAGTCAACGCAGGCGTAGCCAAATCAATCGAGCAATAATCTTCGGCCATGTGAAACGAGAGAGTCGGAATCTGATAAAGCTCAATAAACGCCGCCGACAAAACATGCTGTCCAGAGTGTTGCTGCATGTGTTCGCGCCGCCGATCCGAATCGATCGTGCCATGCACCGCAGCGCCCGTCGCAGGCAATTTCGCCGAAGCGTCCAGATAGTGCAGCACACGCCCATCGTCCGCATCCGCCACTTCGGCAACGCGCAGCCGCGCGGCCCCGTCGTCATTGCCTACGAGTGTCAGCCATCCCGTGTCATGCAGCTGCCCACCGCTGGTCGGATAAAACGCCGACTCCCGCAGAATGACGGCAGGACGCTGCTCCGCAGGCGACGCAGCCACCACGTCTTCGACCACCGAATCGAATTCGTGCAAAGCCGAACTATCGTAGTAAAGACGTTTGGTCATGATGAGAATTTGTCCGACGGGATGGCGGTTGCTCAAAAAAAGTCAGGCACCGGCGCTCCACTGCACACGAAAGAGCCCGTTACCGTTGCTTCCTTCCGGACCTGGCGGGGTTGGCGGGAAAACGTCGCGCGGAACCGATGCCTGACTGTCTATAGTA
>JAYUJG010000014.1:0-1975 GCA_043765355.1 Acidobacteriaceae bacterium
AAATAGTTGGAATTGCTCGTGGAACACATTGGCGGCGTCGAGACGAGAGAAAGTCCAGTTGATTTTGAGACGCTGGCGGTTGACGGAGCGATTCCAAGCAGTGCATTCCGAGCGCAGTTCAGACAGCGAGGGAATGCGCCGGGAGCCCAGGCATTGGCGAGAGAAGATGCTGATTTCGATCTCGGCTTGATTCCGCCAACTGGCAGGTTTGGGCGTGCGATGGAGGGTGAAGCGATTCCACAGATCGCCACCCGCTTGTTCGCCGTAACGGCGCACCAGCGAACTGAGGGCATGCGTGCTCAAGTTATCCAACACCAGATGAATCGTTCGCGCCTGAGGGTAGGCATGGGACAGACGCAGGAGCATTTCGGCGAAGTGTTTGCCAGACCGATTCGGCGTGGCACGGGTAAAGTGACGGCCCGCCCGTGGCTCTACGGCGCAGAAGACGTGGGCCGTGCCGCGGCGTTCGTATTCCGAATCACGTTTGGCGGGATGCTGCGGCTGGGCACTCTGGGCAGGCCGGACATCGCGGTGCAATACTACTGGTTTTTCATCCAAGCAGACCACGGGTTCCTGGGGATTATAGGGTTGTTCGTAAATTTCCAGGACATCCTCCATCCGTTCCACATAGGCTGCGTCAACCTCAGGAACGCACCACATTTTTTTCCCGCCACGGCTTGAGGTCGTGGTGTTGGAGCGCGATGCGAATGGATTCCCGGCCGATGCCAGCAACGATTTTGCGCTTCTTGACTTCGGCGGCCAATAGGCGCACCGTCCAACGCGCTTGCCCTGCTGGCGGCGGACCACACGCCAGCGCGACCACCTTCTGCTGTTGGCGATCATCCAGAACTGGCTGCTTGCCCGGACGCGCTCCTGCAAACACTGCCGCCTCCAGACCGCCTTCGCGATACCGCAAGGCAACCTTGCGAACCCCTTCGTCGGAAAGCTCGAACATCGCACCAGCCTGAGGCGTGGAAACACCCTCGTCCAACCGCAGCAGAACCAAGGCTCGAATCACCCTGCGGACCGGCAGCACACCGTTCTTCAGCAGCCCGCGCAACTCTTCCCGCTCACCTTCCGTCAACTTCACCGCAGACTTGGATCGTGGCATAACACAGTATGCCCCAAATCCGCTCCTATTCCAACTCTTTATACGGTCACGGCACTAGGTCGGGAAACAGTCCGCAAGATTGTAAAAGACGACCCTGGTGTCATCAAAATTCGTATGGGCCGCAAGAAGGTTCACACTCTTTATAGTGTTCCGGAATCTGCCGCGCGGCGGATACATGCGCGCCTACTAAATGTGGCCTAGTAGTCGCGCCCCCCGGGGATTGTGATGACATTGGGTCTGGGTTTATCCGCAAACGCTTCCTTCAGCACTTTGGTCAGGCGCGCCTGCCGCTACGGTACCCACGCAGCGTAGTGCCGGCGGACCATCTCCTCGGTGTCTCCCAGCAATTCGGCGACGTCACGCAGGGTGACGTTTGCCCGCTCAAGCAAGATACGGGCGAACGTGTGGCGGAAGCGGTGAGGTGCCGGCTTTTCCGGCCAGACTCCGCACGTCGCCCATAGGCGTTTCAGTTTTCTCCGCCACAAATCCGTGATGACGTTGACGTCGGTCGTCGCGTGTCCACCGAATATCAACCGGCCATGTTCGATTGCCCGACGTCGGATCCTGTCCTGCAGCCACGTTGGAATCCAGGTGAAGACCTTACGTCCGTTTTTGGTTGTGCGGATGTGGCACTCGCCGCTCTTTTGCAGGCGGTCGATGTTGAACGTGCTGACATCGGAAATACGCAGCCCGGTATATACCGAAACCGAAATGAAATCGGCGAGATCTTGTCCGGTCCAGCGAAACCTGTAATTTGCCATCTCGCCTTGCGCGGGTCGGTGATGCGTTGTCTTGGACCACCGGATGGGCACCTTGCCGTATTGTTCGCAAGCCGCAAGCATACGCCCGAGTTCCTCGTCGCTG
>JAYUJG010000015.1:0-9775 GCA_043765355.1 Acidobacteriaceae bacterium
GTTCGGTAAGGCTCGGGCACCTGTCGCAGAGCCTGCTCGACCACCGCTCGAACTTCCGTATGCGCAAATTTTTCAAACGGAGACTCGCCCGGATCCACCAGCCGGTCTTCGCCTGAAAATACGCCGGAAAATCCTCCCGATGAATCGCAGTTCCCCGAGACTACCGGATCAATCGGCGTTTCCTGCGCCTTGTGCCGAAACCACCACCGCCGCCGGTTCGCCGCCTCGTGCAATGCGATGCGATAGATCCATGTCTTCAGGCTCGACTCGCCGTGAAAATGCTTCATCCCGCGGAAGACTTTGAGAAAGACGTCCTGCGTCGTGTCGGCTGCGTCGGAAGGATCGTTGACGATGCGGTAGACGAGCCCGTAGATCGGCTGATGAAACTGGCCAATCAACCACGAGTACGCGTCTTCCGAACCGGCCTTCAGTTCAGCAATGACGGCCGATTCCGCACTCCGGACCCCGATAGCGCTGGCAAGTTCGCCCAATGTCGTAGCTCCCGCCATGGCGGCGTTACCCTCGATTATAGAGTCACAAAAGGCCCAAACGAGAATCTTAATTCTCGCCGAAGCGCTTACCGACGCCTCTTCACCTGATTACTTAGACTCCGCCGGGCAGATAAGAGTTCCCGGCCGCAAGTCCAGCATTTGCAACAGATGGCAGTGGTTTTCGACCCAAACTCGCCTGCCCCCGAAAAATCGACCGATCCACATATCTGAACAAAACGAGAAGGGAACGGGAAGGGCACGACTTCAGCCGTGCCCTTAAATCATCGAAATATGTCCGCGCTTCAGCGCCCGAGGTGCGCTTTCTCCCCCAGCGCCAGACTGAGCGGTACGGAATCCACCGCCCAGGGATGACTCTGGCGATCTCCCCGCGCGACAAACAAAAGGCGCAGCCTTGAAGCCACGCCTTGTCTTGCGGCAGAACCGTGCTAGGAGCCTTGCACTTTGATCTTTCCGCCGCCGTTGCCGATTATTCCCGCGAGCCCTGTTTTCGTGACGGTGTATTTGTATTCCTGCAAGTTAGCGGTCTCCTTGCGCGCTGTATTGTTCCCCGAGCCGGGAACGATCGAAGTGAGTTGCGGCGTAAACGGATCGCCGAAGCTGGTGGGCCAGCCGACGGTGTAGTTATAGTCGGTGGAATACATTTCCAGGTGGCCCTGGTAGGGAATCGCCACCGGGTCGGGGGTGCACTGACCTGCGTTCTGGGATTGGCTATAGGTGACCGAAATATATAGCGGTCCAACACCCACCTCGATGGCGTAGGGCCCGTGCTGCGTCCCCGTGGGGTCAACCACGTAATAGTTGACGGCTCCGTTTCCGTTGAGCGATTGCGGCGCCTGGATATTCGTAGCCCCGTTGCCCAGCGAAGGAATACTAGTGAACAGGGTCGGGCCTGGAGGATTGGGCTCAAACTGAAGCGCGATTGTGGCTCCAGAATTGTTGGTGAAGCTGACTACTTGCCCCGCCGGGATGATGACGGCTTTGGGCGAAGCGGTAAAGGTAGAGTCGATGGTAATCTGCTGGGCTGTGTCTTCCATTGGGATAACACGTGCTGCCATGGCTGGCTCCTTTTTAATTGAATTTTGCTATTTTCCATTGGGCCGAAAACTTGGATCCGACAACAACCCTTGCAGGTCTGGAGTGTTTTTCAGGGCCGCAAGGGCGTAACCTTTTTGCAGGCTCTTTTCGATGTACTGCAAAGCCTGGGCGCGCTCCCCCAGAACTTCATACGCTTGGCCAGCATTTTCCAAGACGCCCGGGTCCTCCGGCAAGAGCGCGAGTGCCGATTGTATGCGAGAAATGGCTTTTTCGCGCATCTTCTTCCTGGCGTAGAGCAGGCCCAGTGTGGACTGCACACTGGCGTCGCGCGGGGTATCCTGGGCCGCCTTCTCAAGCAACGCGATTTCGTGGTCTTGCGCTTGGCCCATTTTCCCTTTGTCCTTGAGGCCCTCGTAGGCAATTGACAGGTTGCCCCAGACCAGATAATCCTTGTCGTTCAGTTGTAGCGCTTTCTCCTCAGCGTCGGCCGCTTCCGCGTATTTCCGCTCCTCGTTGTATAGATATCCAAGAGTGGCGTAGGCTGGATAGCTGGGTTCGAGGGCAAGCGATTTCCTTAGCATTTGCTCGGCTTCGGGATAGTGTTGCTGCCCCATGTCGCTGTATACCCCGCCCAAATTGAGGTACACCGGTGCATTGTCGGGAGTAAGCTGGATGGCATGGTGAAATTGCGCGATGGCTTCCTCGAAGCGTTGGTTGTCGTCTAAGAAAGAACCGTAATAGTTGTATCCGTCCCAGGAATCGGGGCGTAGCGCGATCGCCTTCTTAAACGCTGCTTCGGCGTCTGCTGTGCGCCCTGCACTGCCATAGGACTTTGCCAATCCAATGACCGCATCCGCGCTCCGCGGATCAAGCTGCAACGCCCGCTGATACTCCTGCAACGCCAGATCATACTTCCCCGTATTGCGATGGATATGCCCCAGTGTCACGTAGACCACGGGCAACCGATCATCCAATTGTTGCGCCCGCTGGCAATTGGCCAGAGCCTCGTCGATCCACTTAGTATTCTTGTCGAGCTGATATTTCAGACGATAGGCTTCGCCGAGCTGCGCAAACCCCAGCGCAAACCGAGGGTCGGCCTTTACCGCGTTGTCGAGCGCCGCGATCGCCAGGTCGAGATTGCCCGCCTTGTCGTAGCGCTGGGTATAGCCGAGCGCCTTCAGATACGACTCGTACGCGCCGGCATTGACCGCGCCGCCGGTCGCTCGCAGCATCTCGGGCGTGGCGTCGATGTGCATCAGCTTGGCGACGCGGGCTACCGCCTCATCTTCTAACGACGAAAAATCTCCGGCGCGATCTTCTAACGGCACCGAGCCGATCTGGCGCAGCGTCTTTGTATTCACCAGATTCACGGTCAAGTGAATCGTCTGGCCATCGCGTTGCAGACTGCCTTCGACTACGACCGTCGCTCCGAGTTCGCGCAGGGCCGACGCAGGATCCGTAATCTTGTGGCGTCGTACTTCGGTCGGCGGCACCACCCACAACGACTGCTTGCCGACCTCAAGGTTCGTCAGGCGGCTCGACAGACTGTCCATCAGTCCGTCAGAGACCGCCTCGTTCGCGGGATCGTGGCCCACATTTTCGAAGGGCAGGACGGCGATGTGTTCTTCCGCTCGTCCGAACCATCCAGCGATGCGATCACGCACCGGCGGAACAAATGAGAGCACAGCCAGCACGACAACAACTCCGCCGACTGCGGCCAGCCAACGATTCCACTTTGAGGCGGGAGCGGTCGGCACTCCCCACACAGGACGCGAAGCTTGTTCGATCTGCTTGCGAAATTCCGCGGCGCTGATGGTGCTCGGCTTGGTCGTCGACTTAGTCGCAGTCTTGCTCGATGTCTGTCCGTCGGTTGCGGGATCAATCTGGCTGCGGAATTCTTTCAGGTCCGCCACCATCTCGCGGCAACTCTGGTAGCGCGTGGCTGGCTCTTTCGACAGCGCGCGATAGATGATGCGCAAAAGATCAATCGGAACCTCATCCATCGGCAACGGCGGATCGTTCAGGATGGCGTAAATCGTTCCGGCTGGAGTGTCGCGCAAAAAAGGATTCTTCCCCGTCACCATTTCCGCCACCACAATTCCAAGCGACCAGATGTCGGTGCGCTGATCGACATATTTGCCAATCGTCTGCTCGGGTGACATGTAGCCGATCGTGCCCGCGGTGCTGATGCTTTGCGTGCTGCCCGTCGAAGACGTGAGACGCGCCAGTCCGAAGTCGACGATCTTCGCCACGCCGCTTTGCGTCAGAATTACATTCGAAGATTTGATATCGCGATGCACGACCGTCCCGGCATGCGCGGCGGCTAGTCCCTCGCCCATCTGGATAGCGATGTCGACCGCCTCGCCGACTGTCAGTGGGCCGCGCAGCATCTTGCGGGTCAGGGTTTCGCCCGCGTAGTAAGCCATGACGATGAAGTGGCGGCCGTGGCCGGTTTCTTCCAGGCCATGAATGACGCCGATGTTGGGATGGTCAAGCGACGACGCGGTCCGCGCCTCGCGGAGAAATCGTTCTTTTTCTTCGCTGCTGGAAACTACATGCTCGGGAAGAAATTTAAGGGCTACGGTGCGATCGAGCTTGATGTCCAGCGCGCGATACACCACGCCCATTCCTCCGGCTCCGGCCAGGCCGAGGATTTTGTAGTTGCCGACAACATCTCCCGCGGACAAAGTAGCGGTTGGTTCAGACACCGAGCGTCCCCAGGATGAGATCAATCCGGTTCCGAGTCACGATTCCACCTAGGGATAAGCTACCGCATTTTAAGGCGGCAAGAAAGTAGCAGGAAGAAGGAGGGCATTGGGATCGTCAGAAATCGGAGAGTTCTCCGACCCACCCCGGGTTTCGTTGTATAGTGCCTGTGGTTCTTCCATCCTGGAGGAGGCTCCTTCAATGCAGACTGCATCTGTGCCCGTGCGAGGTGTCGCATGGTTCCGTCCGAAGTATGTCCTTTTTGTATTCATCGGGCTGATGTTCGCCTACGTTATCCAACACAACGAGAGATTTCTCGTGGATGCTCGCAACCCAGCGTGGCAGCACTACGAGCCGTTTAAATGGTGGTTGCTGCCGCATGGGGTGGCCGCAGCGTGCGCGCTCCTGCTGGGTCCGATGCAGTTTTCCGACCGTCTTCGCCGCCGGTATGCGAAGCTGCATCGCGTTGCCGGACGAATCTATGTAGCGGGAGCTCTGATTGCCGCTCCGCTTGGCGTTTACATCCAGTATTTTGTGGAGCGGTCGGGCGCTACCCGGTCCTTCACCATCGCAGCGGGACTAGATGCAGTTTTGCTGATGGTGACTACCGCGATCGCTTTCGCGTTCATCTTGAACGGGAAGGTTCAGCAGCATCGTCAATGGATGACTCGCAGCTTTGCCGTGGCTCTGGTCTTCCTCGAAGTGCGCGTGATACTCGGCGTCACCGGTTTGGAGAAACTTGGCCCCAGTGCGGCGGAGACAGTCGTGTGGGTCTGTGTTGGCTTCTCTCTCCTCGCGGCGGATATCGTGCTGCAGTTGCAGGAACTCCGGCTTTCCAGGCCCGTGAACACAAAGGTCACGGCGGCTTCGCGCTAGACGACGACTCCTGTCGTCTGGTTCTAGCGTCACTCACACACACCCGCTAATTCTTCGGCGCAGCTTTGGGAGAAGTATCGGCGGGCGGAGCATCGGACGCTGGCGGCTTCACAACTTTCTTTTTCACCGGCTTCTTCGGCGGCTCGGTGTCATCCACCACAATCTTCTTCGGCGGTGGAGGCGGCGCTGCGGTCAGCGTCTTGACCTGGCCGCGCAGACGCGTCAACTCATCTTCCTTGCTTGCGGCCAGCTTCTGCATGCGCTCGCCGAACGAACGCCGCGCCGTTTCCAGTCCGCTCATGTCGTTGCCCAGGCTCTGAAATTCGGCCTTCGATCCGAACGCGCCCGCCGATTCCACCACCGATCCGAAGACATCGTACAGCGCGTCGAGGTTCCGATACAGTTTGAAACTCGCCCCCAGATCCTCCGGAGCGTTGTTCAGCGTCGCGATCGTTTCCGGAAGCGCCGACTTCAGATTGCGCCGAATCGACTCCACCTTCGCCAGAGCTTGTTGTTTCGTGGAAGCGTCCGTCTTCCATTTTTCAATCCGCGTGTTCCCGAGGTCGGTCTGCATGTTCAGCGCCGTCTGCTGCAGTTGCGCCAGGATGCCATTCAGTTCGCTCACCGAAGCATAGGCAACCGGAGGCTGCGCCACATTGCCGGCATTCTGTGTGAAAGAAAGCGCAGGGGCAAGCACAGCACCAAGAAAAAAAACAAGACGAACGACGATCTTCCGCGTCTTCAGCATGGGTCTCCGATGGGTCCAGCTATTTTGTCACGGATATCCTATTTGAGGGGGACGGCTCGAGTCGAGTTTGACGGCACGCGAAACCTAAGCGAGAATAAAAACAGTGGGCCTGTGGCGCAGCTGGGAGCGCGCTTCCATGGCATGGAAGAGGTCGCCGGTTCGATCCCGGCCAGGTCCACCAAATCTCCCAACAACTTAGACGGGGCGAGTGCTCTCAGGGCGAGCGTTTGTGTCGTGTTTTGTGTCGTAACCCACTGTTCTAGTGGTCACAGCAAGGGTTCCCATCTGCAATAACATCACGGACGTCGATCCGTGCGTGTACTGCCGCAGCGCTACTCGGAACCAGAAGCTGATCTGCGTCGAGGAAGAACCGACGAACATCGCCGCCGTCGAGAAGACGCCGAATTTTAATGGCGTGTATCACGTGCTTCACGGATCGATTTCGCCGATGCACGGCGTCGACCCTGAGCAGCTTCGAATCGCCAACCTGATGAGTGCCGTCGCCTCCGGCGAAGTCGACGAAGTGATTCTGGCGACCAATCCCACCGTCGAAGGCGAAGCGACCGCAACCTACATCGCCGGACAGCTCAAACGCCAGGGACTGCGCGTCACGCGGATTGGCATGGGAATGCCCGTAGCCAGCGACATCGAATACACCGATGAAGTCACGATGCTGAAGGCCATGGAAGGCCGCCAGGAGATGTAGGGAGCGTTCTCGATGAGAATCGGCCCCACTGCTACGAACTTCCCTTGACGCATGTTTGCGCCGCCCTTAGAATGATCGCAATCATTCCCCTAGATGAATAATCAACCCAGCAGTGTAGTCCGCGCTTACCAAAATACGAACGCGAGCAGCACCGATGCCTTTCCAAGCGTGCGTACTCAAGGCATGCGATCGCGCAGCAGGATCGAACCGCCATCCCCCGAGGAACTTCAACCAGCCGCTGGACAACGGTCGATGTGCAGCAGTACGTTGAACGACAAGAATCCGAGTCGAGGGAGATTGACATGGGTGTAGGGCCAGGAAACGACGGGGAACCGATCCAGAAGGATGCCGTGGCACGTTCCGAATCCGAGAAAACACCCAGGCGCAAGCCCTATCAAAAACCGGTGTTCCGCTACGAGCGTGTGTTTGAGACCATGGCTTTGGCGTGTGGAAAAACGAGTGCCACACAATCCCATTGCCGGTTCAATCGCAAGAATTCCTAAGTAAGCGAGCCGAGCGTCCCAGCGGCAATTGAGGCGCCGGAAGCCTCCAAATAGTTTCGTTCTTCCATTACCTAAGTCACACTGCTTTTCCGTTTTTCTTCTCGGTTCCGAATCGGAACTTCTTACAATCATTCCTAAGGCTCTTCACGCCCCGTTGCCCTTGACAGCGTCGGCGGGGACTCCTTTTTCTGGTTCCTATTAAAAACGCCGAGGAAGTGACATGATTCGTACACGCGCACACAATTGGTTGGGCATTTTAAGTGGACTACTCTTGTTGGCTATTCCCTTTTCGGGCCAAACACGGCTGGGGTCACAGCGGATTTCACCCGTCGACGCACGACCGGTGGATCCCAATGGCGGGCAGATTCATTCGGGCTATCCCCAGGACTGGAGTTCCTCGCATTTGCTGATGCCAGGGTTGCGAGTTCAGGACGTGCCAGCCGCTGCCGCGCACGATCCGCGCTACGTTTACAACCTCGTGATGCGCCGCATGGCGGAGGAAAATGCCCCCGTCGTGTCGTTTCGACCACGCCGCCGGATCAAAGTGGACTGGGCGGTCTCTTTGGAGAATGGCTTCGTTCCGCAGAACCAATTTCCAGCGAAATATCGTTTCGATGCAGGCGGCGAGAATTGCAACTCAGACTACGTCATTTATGGGTTGACGGTGAACACAGGCACTCAAGCAAATCTGGTCGGTATCAACAACCTTTACACGGAGGCAACACCCGCTTGCAATAGCGGTGTGCCTTGGGTGGCGTTCGCCTACAACACTGTGACCCAACTCGGTGGACAAATAAGAACCTCTCCGACCCTGTCGACGGACGGAAAGAAGGTTGCGTTTGTTGAAAGCACGACGCTCGGCACCTACTTTCACGTTCTGGTTTTGCCGACTACGATCCCAACTCCCCCCGCAAGCGTCGGAAGCGTGCTGGTTCCGCAAACGCCAATCTCGTGCACGACTCCAACCACAGCCAATTGTATGACCACGCTCACTATCGAAACAGGTTCAGCTAACACGAACTCTTCTCCTTGGGTGGACTACAACTCCGATATTGCCTATGTGGGCGCCGACAATGGACTGCTCTACAAAATCTCGCCCGTGTTCGGCGGTGGCGCGCCTGCACTTGTCAATGATGCCAGCAACTGGCCGGTCACGGTGTCGGCTGCCACCCAAACCAACACGATTTTGACCGATCCGATTGTGGATGTGAACTCCGGGAGAATTTTTCTTGGAGATGGCTACGGATACGTCTATGCGGTCAACATTAATAATCCGGGGAAAACCTTCGTGGCGAAACAAACTGTTGGATGGGTATTCGACGGGACCAATGATGGGAGCGGAGGGCCAGGAACTGGCATTGTGGATTCGCCGATCGTAGTCAACGATTTCGCGAATCCCGCTACCAATCAGGTGTTCGCCTTCACGGGATGTAGTCAGGTGCCCGGCATCGGAGGAGCGGTCACTCAACTGGCGGCGAATTTCACTACTGGAGTGCCCTCCGCCACCAACACAGTCGACCTCGGTTCAGGAAGTGGAAATGGGGACTGTACCAGCAAGAACCTGCACTCCGGAACTTTTGACAATGCGTTCTGGCTGAATGGCACCACAACTGGCCACATGGCCGCGTGCGGTTTCGTGCAAGGGTCCAACAAGACCCCTTTGATACCATCCAATCCGCGCATGTATTTTTTCCCATTCGCCAGTCATGTCATTACCAGCACGGGTGCATCCGGGTACGTGGTCGACATCACGAAAGGAGACGAATGCTCTCCTCTCACCGAGTTTTTTGACGGAACAACGGACCGGGTTTTCTACGGTGTCGGAAGCGCGAGCAATGGCCTGGTACAAAGTTCAACAATTACAACGTCGTTGACCACACCGGTTTGCTCGGCGTTACCAACTTCGACCTGCGTGACGGCACCGAGCGCTCTCGGTGGAACTAGTGGCGTGATCATCGACAATCAAGTGTCGAACGGTGGAGCGAACATCTACTTTTCAACGCTGGCGGCGGGATCGGTAAACTCCCAAAAATGCAATGTAACCGGCGGGGCGGCTAATCCCTTTTGTGCGGTGAAATTGACCCAGTCGCTTTTCAAATAAACACCCTCGTTTCGGGCGGGGCGTTTGCCAGATCGTTGGAGCCGAGCGCCTGGCATTGAGTGGCGAGATAGCGAAGGCCAGCCTTGCTCACACGTACTGGCCATGAACTCGTCAATGTGACGCAAAAAAAACGTTTTCAGGGTGCCGTTCCGCGAAACATTTGAGAAATCCCAACGCCCTGGAACTGTAACCGAGCACCGTATCATCGGACGAGCAGAACGGTTTCAGTGCGGCAAGCAGATCGCGAGTTATCTGGGACTGGTACCGTCGGAAGAGTCGAGCGGAGACCGGCGACGCTTGGGACACATCACGAAGCAGGGCAGTTCACTGTTGCGTTTCCTGCTGGTGGAAGCAGCGCAGGTGACAGTACGCAGCGACCAGGAATGGCGGAGCAGGTACTTTCACTTGTCGATGCGGCGAGGACGAAAGATTGCAAAGATTGCGATGGCGCGCAAGCTCGCCGTTCGTTTGTACTGGATGTGGCGCAAGGGATGGGATTACGAGCAGATGAAGAAGTTCGGTTCGTACGCGGGAGAGCCCGGAAATCGCCATGGTGTGTTGTAGCGCACCGAGTAATTGATTGGGTAT
>JAYUJG010000016.1:0-2400 GCA_043765355.1 Acidobacteriaceae bacterium
AGGCTTGTCGACGCTGGGTAATTCATGATGCGTGTCGAGGGTGGCCTCGCCGAGTCCGGGAAAATGTTTGCCGCAGCCGAGAACGCCGGCGTCGCGCAACCCTCGCAGGAACTCACGGGCGTAGGCGACGACCTGCTTGGGATCGTCCGAAACCGCTCGCGAGTTCATCACCGAACGCGATGCCTCGCAGGCTAAATCGAGTACGGGGGCGAAATCTACATTGAAGCCGAGAGCGCGGCAGTTTTCACCGATCACGCGCCCGTGCTTGCGAAAGAGCGCCCGACTACCGGTGGCAAAAACCTCCGCCGGAGAAGGCGCCGGACCAATCACGTTACGGAGACGGTCCACGGTGCCGCCTTCGAGGTCGATGCAAATGAAAAGCGGCGTAGCTACACACTGCTGGCATGCGCGTAGAAGCGCGTGCGTCTGCCCGGTAGTGGTGATGTTGCGGGCAAATAGAATAACGCCCGCAGGCTGGATCTTCGTCAGCAGCGAAGCTCGACGTGGCGATAGCTCGGTGTCGTCGAAACCGATGATCAGGAGCTGTCCGATATTCATTTGATCGTCTCGGTTTCCTCGGCGCACTCCGCGTCTCGGCGGTTAGATTTCTTTCTTCAACTCCGCCAGCAAGTTTAGCGCCTCCAGAGGCGTCAGCCGATTCAAATCGACTTCGCGAAGCTTTTCCAGCACTGGCTGCGACAGCGGCGTAAAAATGGTGAGTTGCGTCGGACGCTCCGGCGCGGCGGATGAACCCGGCGTCAGATGCCCGGACAATCGGTGCTCGGACGATTCGTGCTCGGCCAGAACCTCACGCGCTCTTATTACAACTTCGTTCGGCAATCCCGCCAGCTTTGCTACTTCGATGCCATAGCTACGGTCGGCTGCGCCTGGTTCGACGCGGCGCAGAAAAACGACGCTGCCGCCGGTTTCTTTGACAGATACATGATAGTTTTTCACGCCGCTTAGTTGCTCGGCTAGTTCCGTCAGTTCGAAATAGTGTGTGGCGAACAGGGTCTTCGCTCGCACGCGCGCATGCAGATATTCGATGGCGGCCCACGCGATTGCCAGGCCGTCATAAGTGGAAGTGCCGCGCCCGACTTCATCCAGAAGGATCAGCGACCGTGCCGTCGCCGTGTGCAGGATTGCGGCCGTCTCCGTCATTTCAACCATGAACGTCGAGCGGCCGCGCGCCAGGTTGTCACTTGCACCGATGCGAGTGAAAACGCGGTCGACGATGCCGAGGCGTGCGGAGCGTGCCGGGACAAACGATCCCATCTGCGCCATGATCACGATCAGAGCCGCTTGCCGCAGGTAGGTGCTCTTGCCGCCCATGTTCGGGCCGGTCAGAACGATGATGTTCTGCTTGGCGCTATGTGGCGACGAGTCGAGAAAAAGATCGTTGGGGACGAAGCGCTCGCTTCCCGCCGCCAGTTCCTGTAGTTCGATCACGGGGTGACGGCCTTCGACAATTTCGAGATCGCCGCCGTCGGCGTTGCTTTCTGATTCGGCGGACTTTCGCTCGAAGCGTGGCCGGCAGTAATTCCGCAGCGCTGCAATCTGTGCGAGACAGCCAAGTACATCGACTTCGGCCAGTGCCAGCGCGGTTTGACGAATGCGCTTGGCTTCCGCAGCGATGGCGGAGCGCAACTCGGCAAACAGGCGGCGCTCGATTTCTACGATCTTTTCCTGGGCGTCGAGAATTTTCGACTCGTATTCTTTCAACTCGGGAGTCGTAAAGCGTTCGGCATTGACCAGGGTCTGCTTGCGTTCGTAGTCGGACGGTGAGAGGTGCAGGTTGGCTTTCGAAATTTCGATGTAGTAGCCAAAAATGGAATTGAATTTTACTTTCAGCGAGTGAATGCCGGTGCGCTCGCGTTCGCGCGTCTCCACTTGCGCCAGATATTGTTTGGAGTTGCGACTCAGGTCGCGCAGTTCATCGAGATCTTTGTCCACGCCTGGGGCGATGACGCCGCCATCGCTCAGCGTGAGCGGAGGCTCGGGAACCAGTGCGCCATCGATCTTTTCGCGCAGGTCCGCTAGCTCGTCGATGATGGCGTGGAGAGCAGAGATACGCGATGCTGGCAGCCCTGCCAATACCGCTCGTACTTTGGGAATTCGCGCTAGCGATGCGGCCAGTGCCAGTACATCGCGCGGGTTCGCGGTTTCTAATGTGACGCGGCTCAGCAGACGTTCGAGGTCTAAAATTCCGTCGAGCGACCGGCGCAGTTCCTCGCGACGGACGGAGTCTTTCACTTGCACCTCGACGGAATCCAAGCGCCCATTGATTTCGGCGAGGTCCAGGGACGGGCGCAGCATCCACATGCGCAGCAGACGCTTGCCCATCGGCGTCACGGTCGTATCCATGCAGCGAAATAGCGTCACTCCCGCATCGCCGCCGGC
>JAYUJG010000017.1:0-2696 GCA_043765355.1 Acidobacteriaceae bacterium
TGGACAAGTTCGAGTGGCGCCGCGGATATAAATTTTCGACGTATGCGACGTGGTGGATCCGACAGGCCATTACGCGCGCCATTGCGGACCAGGCGCGGACGATCCGTATTCCCGTGCACATGATCGAAACGATCAACAAACTGGTACGCACGAGCCGCCAACTGGTGCAAGAACTGGGGCGCGAGCCGACCAGTGAAGAGATTGCCAAGCGCATGGACATTCCGGTTTCCAAGGTGCGCAAGATTTTGAAGATCGCGCAGGAACCTATTTCGCTGGAAACGCCAATCGGCGAAGAGGAAGATTCACATCTTGGCGATTTCATTGAGGACAAGGCGGTGGTTTCGCCTTCCGACGCGGTCATCAATTTGAATTTGAAGGAACAAACTTCGTCGGTGTTGAAGACGTTGACACCGCGCGAAGAAAAAGTCATTAAGATGCGTTTTGGTCTCGATGACGGCAGCGAACACACGCTCGAAGAAGTCGGCCAATCGTTCGCAGTAACCCGCGAACGCATCCGCCAAATCGAGGCCAAAGCGCTAAGAAAACTGCGCCATCCATCGCGCTCGCGTAAGCTCAGGGCGTTTATGGACGGGGTCAGGGACTAAGCACCACACCTAGGGACAGCCGCCTCGGCTGTCCACCGGAGCGAAAGCTCCGCGGTTTCCGAGAGGCGGCAAAGGGGCGCGAGCAATCGCGCCCCACTTTTTGCCCGACGTATGGATTGCCCTCAGGTTACTTGACTTCATGAGTTCGTGAACTGTACAGTTCAATAAATTGAACTGGAGAGTTATTCATGCTGAGGGCCGACAGGAATGGCAGTCTTGTGGTCTCTGCGCTGCACGCCCGCGCCAATTTCGGCAAGCTGCTTAGTCGCGTAACGGACGAACGCCGGTCTCTTGTTATTGAAAAGCGCGGCACTCCCAAGGCGGTGCTCCTGAGCATTCGGGACTATGTGCGGCTGGCCGCGCCCGAGCCGGAAATACTTAAGCTTATTGGGGATGAATCCGTAAGCCGGGGAACGAGCAGGATCGGGTCGCGTAAGATCGACCAGGTTATCAAAGCCGTCCGCGCCCGAAAGCCGACGCCGCGACGGTCTGAAAAACAATAATTTGCCTACCATGATTTGCCTACCATGATCTACCTACCATGATCTGCCTACCATGATCTGAACCACGATGATCCCTCTTCGGCTCGTCATCGATACCAACATCCTCCTATCGGCAGCTCTGAAGCCGGATGGACTTCAGCGAACTGTCCTCGTACTTGCGATAACCAAACCGGCAAGGCTTTACGTCACCGATGCAATTGTCGCGGAATACCGCGAGGTTCTCGCCCGCCCGGTATTCGGAATCCGCAGAGGTCTTCGCCAGCAACTGCTCCAGCTCATCCGGAACCGCGCACAACTAGTGAAACCTGCGTACTCCCTGCTGGTCGCGAAAAATCCCGGCGACGACAAGTTTCTTGAATGTGCGGATGCGGCCCGAGCAGACTACCTCATCACCGGCAACCAGCGGCATTTTCCGAAGTTTTGGAAGCAAACGAAGATAATCACCCCACGAGAATTCATCAGCCTCGTGGCTCCCCATTTTATGCCGTAACGCGGGTCGTCCAGACCCATGGAAGATCGGCCCTAAGGTTAAGATGGATAGCGGTTCCACCCATGCTGCTAACCATCACGACGACGCACAACCCGGCAACCGAAGCCCCGCGCCGCCTAGCTTATTTCAGCCAGCGCCGCGCCGCGCTTGTCTCGACCATCCGCGAACTCGTTGAAATCGAATCGCCCAGCGACAACAAAGCCGCCGTGGACCGCGTGGCCAATGCGGTTGCTGAAAAATTCGCGCGCCTCGGCGGTGAGGTACGCTTCCATCAATCGAAGAACTTCGGCAACCACCTGCAAGTAAACTTCGGCGGCAAGTCGGCCAAGCCAGTGCTGCTGCTTGGACATTACGACACGGTCTATCCGCTGGGTACGCTGGCCTCGATGCCCTGCCGCGTTGTCGGCAACAAACTGACTGGACCGGGCGTCCTCGATATGAAGTCGGGCATCGCGCTGATGCTGCACGCGATTGCCGGTTTGCAGGAGTGGAATGGCGAGCGGCATAGCGGGTCTCGTGAGCAAGAGTATGGCGCATTGCCGCGTCCCGTGACTGTTCTGCTTGTATCCGATGAGGAAGTTGGCAGCGACTCATCGCGCGCGATCACCGAGGCGTTGGCGAAAAGAGCCGCGGCCGTGCTCGTGCTTGAGCCTTCCTATGGAAAGCTCGGCGCCGTGAAGACTGCACGCAAAGGCGTTGGCGAATACACCGTCAAGGTCACGGGCAGAGCTTCGCACGCCGGACTTGATTTCGAGAAAGGCGTGAATGCGATTCTTGAGCTGGCGCGGCAGATTGAAAAAATATCCGCTTTCACCGATCTTAAAAAAGGTCTCACAGTCAATGTTGGAATTGTAAGCGGAGGCTCGCGAACGAACGTGGTTCCAGCCGAAGCGGCGGCGCAGGTCGATGTTCGAATCGCGCGCCTCAAAGACGCGGCTGGAATCGATAAGAAGATGCGCGGCCTGCGCCCATTCAATCGCAAATGCAAAATCGAAGTCAGCGGAGGAATCAATCGTCCGCCAATGGAACGCACCGCCGGAGTTGCAGCGTTATACGCGCAGGCCTCGGCGATCGCGCGCGAACTGGGATGGAAACTTG
>JAYUJG010000018.1:0-1735 GCA_043765355.1 Acidobacteriaceae bacterium
CCTTCGGGGTCCTCTCGTACTCCAAGGCGAACCGAAGCTCATTACTCTCGAGCCGCAGAACGACTACGGCGTCATAGTCCTTGGCATAACCGAAATCTGTTAGTTCGTTCTGCGACCTGACCTGGCCGGAAGAAGTCCACCGCGCCTGGGGGTATTTCTCGAGCAGGCTCAAGTGGATTTGGTTCAGCTCCAAGGCATGAAGGATGTTCATCTCGCGGTCACGCTGGTCACGCTTGCTTCTTCCCACCAGTCCGTATTCTCCCATCCCTTGGAGGCGCTCCGCACCACTGGGGCCGATGGAGTAAACAAAGTCTCGTCCGAAAGACGGCAGCGGAAGCCGCAAAACCAAACCGCGGTCAACCAATCTTTTGATCCTCCAGTTGAATGACTGGCGGCTGCGCTCGCAGCCGGCGAGTCGCATGAAGTCGAATAACTGACTGTGAGTAGCGAACTCGGACCGGAGAACCTGGCGAAGCAGCGGATAATCCTGGAAGTGATTCAGTTCGATGTAATCCTTCGGGTATCCCATGACCACCTACCGTATGACCGTCGGGCGCAACATTGCTGTCCAAGGTTTACCAACAGACGGCGCCAAGACGAAATGTCCCAACGAAGTTCGCAGCCAGGAGTTGGCCGGCATCAACAACATCGCTTCCTGCTGGTCGTGGTATTCGCTAAAAGAGATGAGCAACGAGTCGTCTGACTTCCAGCCAGGCGCGCCAATATTCAGATGGCCAGTCTGATCTGCTCTTGTCACGACGAGAAAGTAGTCAGGGCGTTGCGGCCCGCGCAGCATCGACTTCAGCAGCACTTTGTTTTGTCCCAGCCAAACACACGGCTCGGCGCACTCGAAGACACGATTGATCATCCGCGATGGCTGGTTCGGATTGAATCCTCCGATGCCATTGAACGTGAGCTTTCGGCTGGCTTGCGTAAATCAGAGGTCGTTCACCGCAGTTGCTCAGAGGCAGTAGCCTTGCGCCACCCAGTAGTGCCAATCGCCAATGGCCTCGGCGGTTGATTCGTCGACGTCGAGGGGAGTCAGTTGAGACAAGGGAACGGCCACGTTCCGGCCGTGCCACGTGATCAGCACCAGCATATCGCTGGAGCACGCATCTTCGGGCGCCAAGCGTCGGACCTCGACAGTTTCCCCTTTGAGGAGCGGCGAAATCACCTTGGCCGCGACACACTTGGCCTGGAACGGGAAGCGGATTTTGTTCTCCAGGTAGTAATACCAGCCCAGAGCCTGCTCCTCTGGTCCATACGCGTCCACGATGGCTTCGTTGTGGATGCGGTCCTCCCGAATCGGATCTTTCTTGGATTTCTTCATCGCTTTGCTGCCAGTATGCGGCGCACCGAGGTGCGCCCCATCTTCAGGCGGCGGGCGATCTCGGCTTTGCTGGTGCCCGCACGGTAGAGCTTTCGCACCTGCTCGGCGTGGAGTGCCGCCGTTACCGGGCGCCCCAGGCGTTGGCCGTTCTGGCGTGCCTGCGCCAAGCCGGCGCGGACACGTTCCCGGAGAATCTCCCGCTCGAACTCGGCGAAGACCGCCAGCAAGCCGGCCATGGCTCGACCGGCCGGCGTCGTCAGATCCAGCGCCTCGGTCAGCGAAACGAACCCGATGCCGAGATGATCGAGTTCCTGGAGAGTCGCCAGCAGAGCCTGCCCTGAGCGAAGCCGAAGGGTCCGTGACCGATCTGCCCCAACGATCCAGTCGCCAGACCAGTACCACGTC
>JAYUJG010000019.1:0-10210 GCA_043765355.1 Acidobacteriaceae bacterium
TTTGCGGTATGATCGCTCAGCGTGAGAGCTAGTTCTTTTTCTTCAGCCTACTTGTTCCCGGTAGTGTTGCTGCTCGGGTTATTCGGAATGACGGCCCGCACCGCCACCGATCCCGATCTCTGGTGGCACTTGCGCACCGGCCAATGGATCGTCGAGACCGGCCAAATCCCTCACTCCGACCCTTTTTCTTTCACCCGCGCCGGCCACGCATGGGTGTCACATGAGTGGCTTTCGGAAGTCGCGTTTTACGAACTCTGGAAGCACGGCGGCGCGCCGGCCTTGATCGTGTTTTCTGCCATCATTACCACTGCCGGCTTCATGTTCCTCTATCTGCGAAGTCCGGGAAAACGGCATTGGGCGGCGGCAGCCACCGCATTGGGCGCGCTGGCCTCGGCTCCCTCGTGGGGCGTGCGGCCGCAGATGTTCACCTTTACTTTGGCGAGTCTTCTTTTCTGGCTGCTCGAAGCTGGCGAGGATCGGCCCCGGCTCATGCTTTGGATTCCACCTCTGTTCCTGCTGTGGCTCAATCTGCATGCTGGATTCGCACTCGGCCCCGTGCTGCTGATCGCCTACGGCATCGGCGTGCTCGTCGAGACTGCCACCGGCACCACTTCATGGGAGCAGGCGCGTCCGATTCTGCTGCGCATCGCGCTTCTTCTATTAACTTGTTTGGTCCTGGTCCCGCTGAATCCCAGCGGCACACAGCTCTACCGCTATCCGTTCGATACTCTGCGCTCACCGGGAATGCGTTCGGTGATCGGCGAGTGGTTTTCCCCGGACTTTCACCAATGGCTGTATCGTCCGTTTTTACTGGTCTGGCTGCTGGTTCTAACCGCGCTCGCAACCTCCCGTTCACGCCCCCGGGGACGCGTGATCGTTCCCCTGCTTCTTACTTCTTTCGCCGCGCTCGATGCCGTCCGCCACATACCAATTTTCGTCTTGTTGGCAATGCCCGTACTCGCCGCCGCGCTCCCAGCGGTGGCTTCGGACAGTCTTGCCAGCTTGCGAAAACGGCACCCCTCGCGCTTTCGGCCGCTGTTTGCCGGCACGGTAGTCATCCTGCTCGCCGTGTTTGCCGTAGTGAAGTGGGTGAGCCTGGCGCGGGCCCAGGATGCAAACGAGGCCCAGCAGTTCCCCCAGAAAGCGGTCGCGTTTTTACAAACGGCGGCCGTTCCTCGGAACATCTTTTTTTACTACGACTGGGGAGGCTACGCCATCTGGAAGCTCTACCCGGATCACCGGGTCTTCGTCGACGGCCGCGCCGACCTTTATGTTGCCGCCCCGCCGCTGGGCACCGCAACCGACGACATCCTGCAACAGTTCGAGACCGCCGTCCGCCTCCGAACCGGCTGGCAAGCCGTGCTCGACCGCTGGAAGGTGGAGGCCGTGCTTGTGCCTCCGTCGTGCGCATTGGCGCAAGGACTACTCCTCGATCCCGGCTGGCGCGTCTCCTTCAGCGACCCAGACGCGGTTTTGTTACTCCGGACCTACCCTGGGGTGAACAATGCGTATGTTTTACCGTCCCCCATCGTGGATGGGACAGCAGCCGCTAGGGCGATAGAGTGAAAAAATGTTTCCCAGAGCCATCCCAATCTGCGAAACTAGGGCGCATACTGGTGAGCGCCACGACTCGCAGGCGTAGCGCTGGCGTCTCGCCGGCTGTCCCGGGGGCGTCCCGCCCGCGGTTGTAGTGGGTAGGTACCAGACATCCGCCGAAACGGCGGCGCTTCCGGCTAGCCCCGGAAAGGACTTAAGGATGAACCGAAGCCGTTTGCTGATGATCGGAGGCTTGGCGCTCGCCATCGGCCTGCTTGCCAGCTTTGCCGTCTTTAACAAGCTGCGGAATTTCTCGGGCTCCGGCAGCAACGAGCGTGGCGTGCCGGTCGTGGTTGCGGCCAACGACATTCCGGTTGGCGTCAAATTGGCCGCTCACGATTTGCGCGTGATTTATCTGCCGCAATCGGCGATTCCTGCCGAAGCATTCTCGTCGACATCGAAGATTTTGGATCCTCCGCGCGGAGTCATTCTCCCAATGAGCGCCGGCGAATTTGTTCTACGAAGCAAATTGGCCGCCGAGAACGCTGGAGCCGGACTGCCCTCGATGATCCCGCAGGGTATGCGTGCCGTCTCGGTGCGGGTCAACGATGTGGTCTCAGTGGCAGGCTTCGTGCAACCGGGCACGCATGTGGATGTGCTGGCGACCGGCAGCGGGAGCGGCAGCGAGCGGCAAACCACGACCGTCCTTGAAAACGTATTGGTACTCGCCGTCGGCAAGAGCCTTGACCGCAATGCTTCGGCTGACGCGCAGACTGCCCCGGTGATCACCCTCGCCGTTTCTCCCGATGACGCGCAGAAGCTGGCCCTCGTATCGCAGGAAGGCCGCATCCAGCTGTCATTGCGCAATCCCGTGGATACTAAAATGGGAGGCATCGATGCCACCCGGACAAGCTCCCTTTATACGGGCGACAAACCGATTGTGACCGATCCTAAACCTCGGGTGCACAGAGTCGTGGCCAAGGTTCCGACGACTCGGCCAGCGCCTTACGCGGTAGAAATGATTCGGGGCAGCAAACGCGAAGAAAAAACCTTTGATGAAAATCAATGACGAGTCATCGAGACAGCAGCCGTTCGAGTCCGCTCATTTTTCAGGAGTCACGTTTTGAGGAGTCAGTGCCCGAGGAGTCAGCGCCCAATAGATCCGCTCGTTTGTCCTCGCAAAGGTTCGAACTCATGAAAGTTTCCAGGCTGGTGGCGTCGGCTTTGCTTCTCGGTGCGGCGCTGACAATGACAACGATGTTCGCGAGCGCGGCCGCGGCCGACGGCACTCAACAAGCCACTCCGGCGGCGAATCCACCTGCCCCAGACACCGCCCCGGCGGGGCAAACTACAACGACGACCGCGACCAGCCAGGGCGTTACCGCCGGCGCAGCTCCCTTGCGCGTCATGGTCGGCAAGTCTCTTTTGATCAACACCACCGAGCGCCTCAAACGCGTTTCCGTAACCGACCCCACCGTAGCCGACACGCTAGTCGTCACCCCCACGCAAGTTCTGGTCAACGGACTCGCGCCCGGCGAAGTTTCGCTTCTAATCTGGGATGAACTGGAACGCTCTCGCAGCTTCGATCTTCGCGTCGACGTGGACATCACCGCCGCGTCGGAAGAAATGCACCGTCTCTTCCCCGAGGAACAGATCAACGTCACTCCATCGCGCTCCGCCATCGTTCTTTCCGGCCATGTGACCACCGAAGACGTCTCCAAGCACGCCGGCTTGCTGGCCGCTGCTTATTCGAAGAACGTCGTCAACGTGCTGACCTTCGGCCCGGTTGGCGCGGACGAAGTCCTGCTCGAAGTCAAATTTGCCGAAGTCGATCGCTCCGCCATAACCCAGCTTGGCCTCAATCTATTTTCCACCGGATCCGGAAACACCTTCGGCAGTGTCACCACGGGCCAGTTCGGTGGAGTCAAGCAGACCATCAGCGATCCGTCAACTTCGAATCAGACGACCATCTCCGACGCCCTCAATCTATTCTTCTTCAATCCCCAGGTGCATCTGGGCGCGGTGATCAAGGCCCTTCAATCAAGGAATCTCTTGCAGATTCTCGCCGAGCCGAACCTGGTCGCGGTCAACGGCAAAGAAGCCAGCTTCCTCGCGGGCGGAGAATTTCCCTTCCCGGTCGTGCAACCCGGCACCGGCGGAATTTCAACCGTCACTGTTCAGTTCCGCGAATTTGGCGTCCGCCTGAAATTCACCCCGATCATTCAGCCCAACGGCAGCATTCACCTGCATGTAGTTCCCGAAGTGAGCACGCTCGACTTCGCCAATTCCGTCACTGTCTCCGGCACTACCATTCCAGCCATCAGCACCCGCAAAGCCGATACCGAATTTGAACTGCAAGACGGACAAAGTTTCGTCATCGCCGGATTGATGGACAACCGCGTCACCGATCTTGGAAACAAAGTTCCATGGCTCGGCGATGTTCCGATTCTCGGCAATTTCTTCAAGAGCAAGAGCGCGCAAAAAAGTAACTCCGAGCTGATGGTCCTGTGCACCGTCCGCCGCATTTTGCCCAGCACCCAGGCGCCGAAGGGTCCTGTGTACCCCGAGCCGAATTTAAATCAGGAAAAATTCGACGGAAAGAAACCCGATAGCAGCAAATAAGTTGAGCTTGCAGAAAGGTCTGTGGGGAACGAGTTATGCCGGAATTGTCAGTCGCCATTTTCGCCACAGACAATGACCAGCGCGCGGTGCTTCAGGTTCTCGTCGATGGAACCGGCGTTGCGCGCACCGTGTGCATCAACCCGAACATGCCTCTGGCGGCGAACGATCCGGCCATCCGCAAGACGCAAGCCTTTGCCCCCAACGTCGTTCTCGTCGATATCGCAACCGATGCCGTCCCCTCTACCCTCCGAGCCATCGAGTTGCTTCATCAGGAACTCCCCGACACCGCCGTTTTCGCCGTCGGCCCCATGACGCAGCCTCAGCTCATCATCGGTGCCATGCGCGCCGGCGTGCGCGAATACATCGAGCGCCCCACCACCACCACCGACCTTCTGGAAGCCTTTGTCCGCTTAACCACAACTCGCCGCAAGCCCGGACGCGAAAATTCACGCGGTAAAGTATTCACCATCGTCAACGCCAAAGGCGGCAGCGGCGCGACCACCGTCGCTGTCAACCTTGCCCTCGCCCTGCAGTCGGTTCACCACAACACCGCGCTCATTGACCTCGCGCCCCTCGGCCACTGCGCCTTGCATCTCAATCTCAAGCCCGCCTTCACCGTATCCGACGCCATCGCCAACCTGCATCGCCTCGACTCTTCCCTGCTCGATAGCTTCATGGCGCGCCACGATCGCGGATTGCAAGTCCTAGCCGGCCCCGCCACTCCGACCGCGATTGAACCCTCGGCCTCCGATTTTGCCCGCCTCTTTGACACCCTGGTCGGCCAGTTTCACTACATCGTGGTCGATGCCTCGTCGCGCCTTGACAGCGCGACTCGCCTGGTCAGCAACCTCTCGGAAAACATTCTTCTCATCGCCCACGCCGACGTTGCCTCCCTTTGGAGCGCCGGAAGAGTCGCCCAATATCTCGGCGAGAGCGGATCGCGCGACCGTTTTGCGCTGGTCCTGAACCGCTATCGCAAAATAGCCGGTTTCAACGAAGCCGAGACCGAAGCTGCCATCGGCGCGCCGGTGCTCTGGCGCATTCCGAATCAATATTTCGCAGTCTCGACCGCCATCGATCGCGGTGTCCCCCTGATGCAGCAAGGCAACACCGAAATCGCCCGCTCCATCTCAGGCCTGGCGGAATACCTAACCAAAGACGATTTAGAAGTAAAACGCACCGCATGGTCCCTATTCAAAACCGTATAAGCACTTGTAGCGCTGGCGTCCCGGGGGCGTCCCGCCCGCGGATCGGCAGGCAAGACCGCTACCGCACGGCAAAAAGGACGATTTAGCAGCAAAGCGCACAGCCACAACTCTTAGCCGTTGGCCTTAAGCTAATAGCTAATAGCCAGAAGCCGTACCCCATTTTCTGCGACAATAGTCCTACGCCATGGCCAATCTACAAGCCTTCGAACGCAGCGAGTACCAGCAAGTCAAAGCCGACTTGCACCGCAAGATCCTCGATCGCCTCGACCTCGAAAAATTAGGACGCACCGCCGGAGACTCCGCTCGCGAAGAAGTCCTTATCCTCATTCGCAGCTCGGTCAACAGCGAAGCCGTTCCTCTAAGCTTCGCCGAACGCGAACAGCTCTCGCGCGAGATCCTCGACGAAATCTTCGGCCTCGGACCGCTCGAGCCCCTGCTCAAGGATCCAACCATCTCCGACATCCTCGTCAACCGCTTCGACCGCGTTTACGTCGAACGCGCCGGCAAACTCGAAATGACCGGCCTGACCTTCAAAGACAACCAGCACCTGATGCAGATCATCGACCGCATCGTCTCCCGCATCGGTCGCCGCGTCGACGAGTCTTCGCCCATGGTCGATGCCCGCCTGCAAGACGGCTCCCGCGTCAACGCCATCATCCCGCCGCTCGCCCTCGACGGAGCCTGCCTCTCCATCCGCCGCTTCGGTCGCGATCCCCTCACCGCGCGCAACATGCTCGACAACAAAACCCTGACCGAGCCCATGCTCGAACTCCTTTCCGCCATGGTCAAGGGCCGCCTTAACCTGATTATTTCCGGAGGAACTGGCGCCGGCAAAACCACCGTCCTCAATGTTCTTTCCGGCTACATCCCCAACTCCGAGCGCATCGTCACCATCGAAGACGCCGCCGAATTGCAGCTCAAGCAGGAACACATCGTCCGCCTCGAAACCCGCCCGCCCAACATCGAAGGCAAAGGCTCCGTCCGTATGCGCCAGCTCGTTATCAACAGTTTGCGTATGCGTCCCGATCGCATCGTCGTCGGCGAGGTGCGCGGCGAAGAAGCGTTCGACATGCTACAAGCCATGAACACCGGCCACGAAGGCTCGCTCACCACCGTCCACGCCAACTCCCCGCGTGACGCTCTGTCCCGCATCGAAAACATGGTCTCGATGGCCAACCTGAATATTCCCGAACGCGCCATCCGCTACCAGATCGCCAACGCCGTTCACGGCGTGGTTCAGGTCGCGCGCCTTTCCGACGGCTCGCGCAAAGTAATGACGATTTCAGAAGTTGTTGGCATGGATGGCGACATGATCACGCTGCAAGATATTTTTGTCTTCGACCGCAGCGGCATCGACGAAGCCGGAAAAGTCCGGGGCGTTTTCCGCTCCACCGGCCAGCCGCCACATTTTGCCGAACGTCTCGCCACCGCCGGTTGCCGTTTGAGTCCCTCGATCTTCGAGTCAAGGATGGAGGTCTAGCCGGATGCAGTTCGCCGTCGCCTTGCTCGTATTCGTCGTGGTCACGCTGGCGGTATTCGCCGCCATTGCTCTGCTTGACCAGCGTAAGGCGCAAGCTCGCGTTCTCCGCGATCGTCTTTCGGCCACGCAAAAGACGGACGAACAAATCGCGCCCGCAGCCGCTCTTCTCCGCGACGAGGTCCTCAGCCGTATCCCGGCGTTCGACACCATCCTGCGCCGCTCCGAACGCGTTTCCCTTCTGCAAAAAATGCTGGCTCAGGGCAACGTCGACGTTCGCGCGGGAAATTTCCTGGTGCTCTGCGTCGTGGCGTCTTTGATTTTTGCCGTCGTCGCCGGAGTCGCCGGCGGTAACCTCCTGTTCGGCTGGGTCGGCGCTCTGCTCGGCTTCTTTATTCCTTACGCCTACGCCTCGCACATGCGCACCAAGCGCTTCCAGAAGTTCGAGGAAAAATTTCCCGAAGCCATCGACACCCTCGCTCGCGCCGTCCGCGCCGGACACGCCTTTACCACCGCCCTCGAAATGATCGCCAACGAAGTCTCCGAACCCGTTGCCGGAGAATTTCGCCAGCTCTACGAAGAACAAAAATTCGGCCTGCCCGTGCGCGATGCCCTGCTCAACCTCGCCGATCGCATCCCCTTGGTCGACGTCAAATTTTTTATCACGGCCGTCATGCTGCAGCGCGAAACCGGTGGCAACCTCGCCGAGATTCTTGACAACCTTTCTTACGTAATCCGCGAGCGCTTCAAAATTTTGCGCC
The DNA here is from genome assembly GCA_043765355.1 of Acidobacteriaceae bacterium. Lineage (GTDB taxonomy): Bacteria > Acidobacteriota > Terriglobia > Terriglobales > Acidobacteriaceae > Acidiflorens. Next base: position 7,605 of record JAYUJG010000019.1, read on the forward strand.
AGGTCCGCGTCCACACCGCCCAGGGACGCCTCACCATGGTCTTGCTCATGGCGCTGCCGCCCACGATTGTCCTCATCATGACCCTGCTCAATCCAGGATTCATCCGTCCGCTGTTTATCGATCCCATCGGACACGCCTTGATCGTCGGCGGCCTCACGCTGCAAACCATGGGCTATTTCTTCATTCGCAGAATTATTCGGATTCAAGTTTGATAAACCAAGTTTGATAAACCAAGTTTGGTAAACCGGGTTTGGTAAACCGGGTTTGATAAACCGGGTTTGATAAACCGGGTTTGATAAACAAGGTCTGATTTATGACGCTGGCGCTGGCAGTCTCGATTTTCGTTTTTCTAACCGTCGTGGTGATCGTCTTCGCCTTTGGAGCGGCCACGGTCGCGCCCTCCTCGGTGCTCGGATCGCGTCTGCGCGAAATCGGCTGGCAACGTCCTAAGACGCAAGCCAGGCCCGCGATCCGTGAACGCATGCAGCAGGCTCTCGATCCCCTGAGCCGTGCCCTGCCCCTCTCGCCGTCAGAAGTTTCGCAAACCCGCCTCTGGCTCATTCAAGCCGGATATCGCAGCCCTCAGCACTACACGATCTACCGTGGCTTGCGCGTTCTGTTCGCTGCGATCGGTTTCTTCTCGGTCTTTTTGTTCTTTGGCTTCGATTCCCCACTGCTTCTTTTAGGATGCTTCGCCCTGGGCTTTTTCCTTCCCCGATTTTTACTAAAGAAGAAGCTGCAAGAGCGTCAGCGCCGCATCCGCCTAGGCCTTCCCGATGGCTTGGACCTGACCGTCATCTGCGTGGAAGCTGGCCTGTCTCTCGACCAGGCCATGATGCGCGTCGGCCAGGATCTAAGCCATGCCCATCCCGAACTGAGCGGCGAATTTCATCTCTTTGAACTCGAAACCCGCGCCGGAAAGCCGCGCGTCGAGGCCCTGCGCAACCTGGCCGAACGCACCGGAGTCGATGACCTGCGTTCCCTGGTAGGCACACTGATTCAAACCGACCGCTTCGGAACCAGCGTTGCCCAGGCCTTGCGCGTTCATTCCGAATCGCTCCGCACCGAACGCCGCCAGCGCGCCGAAGAACAGGCCGCCAAAACCACGGTCAAGATGATTATTCCGCTGGTCCTATTCGTCATGCCGTCGCTGATCTTCGTCACCGTCGGGCCGGCAGTCATCCAGTTAATGCACATCTTCGCCCCCGTAGGCGGCAAGAAGTGAGTCCAAGACCATTTGTAATTTGTAATTGAAGGCCAAACCCGCGCCCCGGTCTTAAATCACAAATTACAAATCACAAATTACAAATTCCCAGCAGGAGTTGTCATGACCCGCCCCGGGCCCAAGGGATACGCCTTCAACCGCACCCGCACCACCTATCTAGCCACCGATCTGCTCATCGCGCGCACTCACTGGTCCCGCTTCCGCGGCCTTATGGCCACCGACGCATCCCGCTTCCCCCGCGGCCAGGGCCTCTGGATCAGCCCTTCCCACGGCATCCACACCTTCGCCATGCGCTTCCCCATCGACGCCGTATATCTCGACCGCGACCGCATCGTCATCCACATTGAAGAAAATCTAAAACCCTGGCGCCTGGCCGCGGTTCGAGTGCAAGCCGCCTCCGTCCTCGAAGTCCCCACCGGCACCGTCCGCGAAACCCTAACCGCGCTCGGCGATCAGGTGGATATCTTTTTCGAACATCCCATCCACACCGAGGCCGCGTGAAGCGAACGCTTCAAGCGACGCGCCCCGACGTTCGGCCTGAAGAGTCGCGACGCGATTTAGCCACGCCGTAACGGCTTGCAGAAAAACCAATAACTCAGCAAGGAACGGTAAGGGCGCGAGTTCACTCCGCACCGCTGCAATCACGCCCTGCCAGACTATAATTGCTCCACGAATGCCCCTCACCTCAGGCACGAAATTCGGTCCCTATGAAATCCAGTCTCCGCTGGGCACGGGCGGCATGGGCGAAGTGTATCGGGCTCGCGACACGCGGCTCGACCGCGACGTTGCGATCAAGGTCCTGCCTGCCAGCCTTTCCTCCGACGTTTCTCTGAAGCAACGGCTGGAGCGCGAAGCCAAAGCGGTTTCGAAACTTTCCCATCCTCATATCTGCACCCTCTATGACATCGGCCATCAGGACGGCGTGGATTTTCTGGTCATGGAGTACCTGGAGGGCGAGACGCTCGAACATCGCCTGCGCAAGGGTCCGTTGCCACCGGAGCAGACCTTGCGTTACGCGGCGCAGATCGCCGATGCGCTGGCCAAAGCGCACAAGCTGGGGATCACGCATCGCGACCTGAAGCCCGCAAACGTCATGCTGACCAAGAGCGGGGCCAAGCTGTTGGATTTCGGTTTGGCAACGCAGTCGGGGCCGGAGCCACTGGGGACGGCGCTGACCGCGATGACTATGGAGCACTCCAAGCTGACTGCTGCGGGCATGATCGTCGGGACGTTTCAGTACATGGCTCCGGAGCAGCTCGAAGGCAAGGAGGCCGACGCGAGGACGGACATCTTCGCTTTCGGCGCCGTGCTCTACGAAATGATCACGGGTCGGCGCGCGTTTGAGGGCAAAACGACAGCCTCGACCATTGCGGCGGTTCTG
>JAYUJG010000020.1:0-3609 GCA_043765355.1 Acidobacteriaceae bacterium
AATTTCAGTGAAATTTAGTCGCGTTCTTCCCGCTCTGCTTGCGGCGGCCGTGCTTTCGTGTCTGCCCTCAACCGCCGCCGCGCAATCCGGCAATATACAGCATGTGCTGCTCATTAGCGTCGACGGCATGCACGCTCTCGACCTCGCGAATTATGTTGCCAAGAATCCAGCCTCCGCTTTGGCCGAGCTTTCCAGTCACGGAATCACATACACCAACGCCCGGACGCCTTCGAATTCAGATTCTTTCCCCGGCCTTCTCGCCTTGATCACCGGTGGATCGCCCGTCAGCCACGGAATGTTTTACGACGCAAGCTATGACCGCACGGTGTTCGACCCCACCAACATCACCTGCTCGGGAGCGGCTGGAAACCTGATGACGTTTGACGAGAGCATCGATGTCTATAACAAAAAAAACGTCTCGCAAGACGTCATCGATCCCGCCAAGCTGCCACGAGTTCGTGACGGATTCGGCAACTGCGTGCCCCTCTATCCGCACAGCGCGCTGCGCACCAATACGATTTTCGAAGTGGTCAAAGCAAGAGGTGGACTCACCGCCTGGGCCGACAAGCACCCTGCCTATGATCTGGTAAACGGACCCTCGGGCGCCGGCGTGGACGATCTCTACACTCCCGAAATCACCAACGTCGGCGGCCTCGATAACACCCACAGCGTCGTGTGCACGGCTGCGAACGACGAGAAGAAAGTGAAGGGCATCATCAACCAGATCAAAGGCCTCAACCACGCCGGGAAATCCTCACCCGGAGTGCCCGAAGTTTTCGGCATGAACTTCCAGGCCGTCAGCGTAGGACAGAAACTGGTCACCGATAACTTCGACAACAGCTGCGTTGCCGACACCGATCCCTCCCTCAACCAGCAGCCCGGCGGTTACGTTGACGGCTCGGGCACACCGAGCGCAGTGCTGGCTTATGGCTTACAGCAGACCGACGCCGCCCTCGCCAGCATGATCAAAGAGCTAAAGGCCCAGGGACTCTACAATTCGACATTGTTCATCGTCACCGCCAAGCACGGCCAGTCTCCCATCAACCCGGCCAAAATTAACAAGCCCGGCCACTTCGCCGACCTGGTTGCCGCGCTGCCCGATGCCGCTTCCAACCCAGCGGGAATTGCCATCGCCAACGCGAATAACTGTACAACCGGCTCCTGCGGTTTCGTTCAGGACGACGACATCGCTCTGATCTGGCTGCAAGGCCAGAACGCCACCGGCCAGCAGGTTACGGACTACCTCAACACCAACGCCGTTCCGCTCTTCATCGACGAAGTGATGGGCGGAGCCGAACTCACCCTCAAATTCAACGATCCCTCCACTGACAGCCGTACTCCCGATGTCATCGTGCAGCCGACCTACGGCACAACCTACACTCACTCCACCTCGAAGAATATGGAGCACGGCGGCTTCAGCTACGGCGATACGAACGTAGGGCTTCTAGTTTCCAACCCCGCATTCAAATCGACCGTGTTGAAGACGCCCGTATCCACCTCGCAGGTCGCGCCCAGCATCCTGCACGCGCTCGGCATCAGTCCATCTGCGTTGAAGTCGGTCCAGGTCGAGAAGACCGCACTTCTTCCCGCCCTCCCGTAAAGGCGGCCTCCGAACCGCATTTGCGGTAATTTAGCGACGGGCTGTGCAACGCAGCCCGTCGTTTTCCGTTGGCCCAGGGTTGCGAGGCCCATGCTATACTTTCCCTTCGCCTGAACGTGTTTACGTCGAGGCTGATCCTGTGATTTCCTCCGCGGGCGGATTCAATAATTCCGAGAATCAGCGCAATTCTAGTTTCGATTTATAGAAACGACGATACGAGGTAGAGCTATGTCCGGCCATTCTAAGTGGGCAACCATCAAGCACAAAAAAGGCGCGCTCGATGCCAAGCGCGGCAAGATCTTCACCCGCCTCATCAAGGAAATTGCCATGGCGGCAAAGTCCGGTGGCGATCCTGACATGAACCCGCGCCTGCGCACCGCGATCCTCGCGGCCAAGTCTGAAAACATGCCCGCCGACAACATCAAGCGCGCCATCCAGCGCGGGACGGGCGAACTGCCCGGCTTGACCTACGAAGAATTTGTCCTCGAGGGCTACGGCCCAGGCGGCGTGGCTTTGCTGGCGGAAATCTCCACCGACAACCGCAATCGCACCGTGAGTGAAATCCGGCACGCCTTCGGCAAGAACAATGGCAACATGGCCGAAGCCGGCGCCGTCTCCTGGATGTTCCACAAAAAAGGCGACATCGTCATCCCCAAAGCCGCAGCCAAGGAAGACGACCTGATGAACATCATCCTCGAAGCCGGTGGCGAAGATCTGAAGGATGAAGGCGAGAACTGGGAAATCCTCACCGAAACTTCCGCCTACGAAGGCGTTCTGGAAGCCGTGAAGAAGGCGGGCATCACTCCCGCCTCCTCGAGTGTCACCATGGTTCCCGATAACTACATCAAGCTCGAAGGCCAGCAGGCGGCGCAGATGATCCGCCTGTTGGAAGCGCTCGAAGATAACGACGACGTGCAAAACGTCCATGCCAACTTCGATATCGATGAGAAGACGCTGGAAGAAGTTGCGGGCTGACATTTTTATTTGAGTTTGGATGGCAGAGCCGCCTTTCAAGGCGGTTTTTTTGTGCCGCACATATTTTCGCCGAAGTTTTCAACACCTCAGAGGAAAAGTTTGTGGAAAAGCGGGAACGAAATCTTGTAACCTCCTGTTAACAACTATGGTTCAACATTCTGCACTGCATCGGGTGCTAGATGCATCGGGCCGCCGCCAAATTTTATTCCCGTGAAGACCCGTCTCGACAAATTGCTGGTGGAGCGAGGACTCACTCCCTCGCGCGAACGCGCTCAGGCTCTGATTTTGGCCGGAAAAGTTCTCGTCAACGAACAGAAAATTGAAAAGTCCGGCGCATCGTTCGATTCCACCGCAACTCTGCGTCTTCTGGGCGACGATCTGCGCTACGTCAGCCGGGGCGGTCTCAAGCTCGAAAAAGCCCTCGATCATTGGCAAATCGACCTGCACGGCAAAATCGGTCTCGACATCGGCGCGTCCACCGGAGGCTTCAGCGACTGCATGCTGCAGCACGGCGCCGCCAAAGTGATTGCCGTGGATACCGGTTACGGCCAGCTGGATTTCGCACTGCGCCAGCATCCACACCTGCGGCTTCTCGAAAAAAAGAATGCCCGCTATCTCAACGCCGCGGATATTGGCGAGCCCGTCGACTTCATTGCCATGGATGTCTCCTTCATCTCGGTCACGCTGGTGCTACCCGCTGTGATCGGCGCCGCGTCGTCTTGCAACCGACCGGCTTCCACGCCGCTCGACATTGTCGTGCTGGTAAAACCACAGTTCGAAGCGGGCAGGGAACTGGTCGGTAAGGGCGGAATCGTGCGCGACGAATCGGCCCAGCGAGCGGCGGTAGCGAAGGTAGAAGCGGCGCTTGCCGGCCTGGGATGCACCGGCCTCGAAGCGATCGACTCCCCGATCCTCGGAGGAGGCGCTGGCGGCGAAGGCAATCGCGAATTCCTCCTGCATGCCGAATTTTCGCCGCTCGCCCTCCGCTGATTCTGTACAATCGGATGTCCAGCGCCGAACCAGTCGCGGGACAA
>JAYUJG010000021.1:0-7788 GCA_043765355.1 Acidobacteriaceae bacterium
ATACTACGTCCAGAATTTCGGGAACCCGGTGTCGCATCCCGATAGCAACGATGTTGCCGGGTTTGTGCAGGACACGGCGCGTCTTACGCCGCATTTCACTTTGAGTATGGGAGCACGTTACGACCTACAGACGTTCACGAAGGCCGGGATGGTGAGCAATCCGCTGTGGCCAGCGGCGGGAAGGATGCCACTGCAAGAGAAGAATTTTGCGCCGAGAGTGGGGATTGGGTATGCGATCGGCGATGATCGGCCGTTGATGGTGCGGGCGGGATTTGGAATTTTCTATACGCGGATTCCGCAGATCTACGAGTCCGCGGTGATGAATGACAATGGGATGAATAATATGTTTCTGTCCCTCGACAACACGGACTACTACCAGGGGCAGGTATTTCCGGCATATCCCAACGCTGCGGTAACCTGCCCGCGAGGCCCGGTGGCGTGCGTGCTGCCCGACGCATGGAAGCCGTATGCGACCAACGAGGTGGCGGCATTTGCGCCAAATTTCAAAACGCCACGGGTGCAGCAGGGAAGTGTGAGTCTGGAAAGGGAACTGGCGGATGGATTCACGGGGACCTTGTCTTACTTGTATGTCCACGGGGTAGATATGATCCGGGCGCGAGATGTAAACCTGCCGCCGCCGACTTATTACAGTTATCCGATTTACGACTCGAGCGGCGCTAATTTTCAAAATGCGTTTTACAGCGTCGCGTCATTTTCGACGTGGCAGACGACTAGCAGCATCAGTTGTCCCTTCCCGCCGTGTATCAATCCGCTCCAACGTCCGATCTCGCAACTGGGGGCCATCGACCAGTTTGAGAGTGCTTCATCGAGCGTGTATCACGGGATGACGGTGTCGCTGCACAAGCGCATGTCGTCGGGAATGTATTTCCGTCTGGCGTATACATGGGCGCACGCGGTGGATAGCGGGCAGGATGCGCTGGTGGCGGGAGCTCCGGCAACCGTGCAGAACTCGTACGCAACGAAAAAGGAGAAGGGGCCGAGCGTGACGGATCAGCGCCATCGTCTTACGATCTCGGCAATTGAGGAGCCGCACCCGTTTGAGGCTGGAGCGCTGGCGGCCTTGTTCAATCACTGGAAAATTTCCGGGATCATGACGTATGGCAGTGGACGTCCGGCGAATGCGACGGTATCGGGCGACCCGAATCAGGACGGAAACACAAGCAACGACCGATTGCCGAAGTACGGACGCAATGCGCTGCTCGGTCCCGACTACGCGAGCATGGATCTGAGAGTCGGGTACAAGGTGAATTTGTGGGGGCGATATCATCTGGAATTGAACGCGGAGTCGTTCAATTTGTTCAATCGCGACAATAAAAGATATGGACTAACGGACAACGGCTTTTATAACTCAGCGGGGCAGTTTGTGAAGTACACGCAACGGTCGGGATCCGCTTACTATCCAGCGTATTATCAGCAGCCTACACGCTTCCTGAAGCCTGCGAGTTCGTTTGCGCCGCGGCAAATGCAGCTCTCAATGCGGCTCGAATTCTGAGTGAATTATGAAAATTTCTTCATAATCCACTTGACTTAGAGGTACATTGCTTGCCATAACTAACAGGTCCAGTTAGGACGAGTAGGGGGGTGTAGTCCGTTGGCGGAAGTTCGACTTCAAGAGGGTGAATCCCTCGAAAACGCGCTTCGGCGGTTCAAGCGGAAGGTACAGACCGAGGACATTATTAAGGAAGTAAAGCGTCACTCGTTTTACCTGAAGCCCGGCGAGAGAAAGCGAGTAAAAGAAGCGCTGGCTCGCAAGCGCAGCCGCAAGAAAGCACGCAAGGAACAGGACTAAGAAAAAAACGGGCCGTTCGTAGATGGACAGAAAACGACGGGCGGCCCGTTCCTCGCACTCGGCAGCAGGAGTCGCGGCAAGCCGCGTCGCTACGGTTTAGAGACACACTTCCCAGTTGTTGTCATCGTCAAGACAGTGACCACGCGGTGCACACCGCGCGGTGGGCCGAATCCAGGGTTTCAAAAGCATGAGGGGGATGTAAATCTCCTGCCCCACGATGTGAACCGGATCCTTCCCTATTCGGGTCTCCCGTGTGAAGCAGGGACGCGAAATGGGAGTGCCTCTCCAATGGAATATCAGGACAGAAGTTTAAAGTGCATGGATTGTGGAACGGATTTCGTGTTCACAGCGGGCGAACAGCTGTTTTTCCACGATAAACAGTTCAAGAACGAACCCAAACGCTGCAAGAACTGCAAGGGCAAGCGAGTGGCGGTGCTTGGAGCAACGTCGCAGGGGCACGGACAGGGACACGGACCGTCGCGCGGTCATTCGTTTGCAAAGACGGAGACGCGGACGAACTGTTCGCAGTGCGGGAAAGACACTACGGTACCGTTCCGTCCGACACAGGGGCGTCCGGTGCTGTGCCGCGAGTGTTTTCAGCACGGGCGGCAGGTCGCCAGCGCCTGAATGTTCTCTGGTCTGAAGATGAATCCGGGTATGGCCAGGGGGAAGCTCATCCTGTGTGGCGCGGGGTCGGTTGCGCCTTGCAAGCGGAGTTTGCTTGCCGCAACTGCTTGCCGGCATGGCCGATGAGCAAGGCCTCCACCTGACGCACCAAGTCGGCAGTGCCGACGGGTTTGATGAGCAGCGAGCCAGAGTTTTCGCCCGCCCAATCTTCTCCTGCTTCAGGTTTTCCGCCCCATCGGTCCTCCGAGGGAGGATAAGCGGTGAGCAGGGCGATCGCGGGATTGTAAGCTTGGCGCCGCGCCGCGCGGATGACTTCGATGCCCGCCTCTTCGGTTTCCATGCGCAGATCGCTGATGACCATCTGGTAGACACCAGAGGTTATGCGGGCAAAAGCCTCGGCGGAACTTCCGGCGGTCTCGATTTCAAATCCGTGCAGTTCGAGAACCGCTTTTAGGGTTAAGAGGACGGCGAGATCGTCGTCGACGAGAAGAATACGGTGTTTCATGGTGCACCTCTTAAGGGGAGTTGGAGATGCAATGCACTGCGGATTGAGCGCGCGACCAAGTGGAGATCACGGAGAGCTTTGGCCAGCAGCTTCCAGTGGTTCAGTATAGGAGCGTCGCGGGGCTTCTACACGGAAAATTCTCGCTGCTGTGCGGTGGGCCGTCTTGTTCACCCATTCCCGCTGCGATTTGTCGTGATTCGAATTGCCGTGGCAACCGGGTCTTCCGGACATCGGCAGCTCTGGAGTGCACCGAAAGTTAACAAACACATTGACCGGTAACCCTTTAGAGGCTTAGGATTAGAAAAATTCCAGAAATGCGGGAGTGATCCGAACCCATGTCACAGTCAGCGTTTCGATCTGCTGTGTGCTGTATGCTTGCGATCCTGTTTCCGGCGCAAATGCTGCTCGCCGGCGAGCAGGCGTCAGCCATGTTGTACACGAACGGCGCGGCTTGGTTGAACGGCAGCGAAGTGCCGAAGTCCGCCGCTGTGTTCTCTGGAGACATGTTGCAGACGCGGCCCGATTCGACGGCCAGCATTCAATCCAACGGATCGAATGTGATGGTGCTCGCCGATTCTCTGGTGAAATTTGAAGGGCCCGCGGTGGAACTGGAGCATGGAGCGGTGCGGGTGACGACGTCGCGGGGAATGGCGACGCGAGCTGGCGACGTGACGATAAAGCCGGCGGGCGACGCGTGGACCGAATTTCAAGTCACCGATACGGATGGCCGGGTGCAGATCGCAGCCAACAAGGGCGATGTGACCGTGCAAGACGACAAGGGAACCACCACGGTTACGCAGGGAACCGAGACGACACGCGACGATACGGCGAATCCCGAGAAGAAAAAGAAAAGACGGCGTCGCGGAAGTGGTGCGGCAACGGCGGCAGGTGGTGGAATCATGAGTTCGGCCCCGGTCGTCTACGGTGGTTTAGCCGCAGGCGGAGCGATTGGAATTTGGGTGTGGACGCGCCACGAACCGCCCGTCAGTCCGGCGTGTCCTTCGCAATGTCCGTGAATTTATTGCGAGCAAATGCTGTGAGTTTTTGTTGCGAGTTCTGGCACATGACTTCTGGGGTGGGCGACTGAATTATGTCGCGCTACGTTTCCTACCGAGATTTTGACTGGGTTCTGATGGGTTTTGTGCTGGCGATCTGCGCGCTTGGCGTGCTGCAGATTCACAGCGCAACCGAGCACACCAAATTTGCCGGCGCCCACATCAAGCAGGTCTACTGGATTCTGGCTGGCCTGGGCGCGATGTTCCTGGTCAGTCTCCTCAACTATCAAGCCCTGCTCGAACAGATCCATTGGCTGTACATTGCGGCGCTGGCGTCGCTCATCTCAGTCATCCTATTCGGACAGAAATATCTTGGCGCACGGCGCTGGATCAAAATGCCGGGTGGCACCCACTTTCAGCCCTCGGAGTGGGTCAAACTGATCCTCATCCTCGCGGTGGCGAAGTATTTTGCCGATCTCCATGAGCGGGAACTGTCGTGGTCCGATTTTCTGAAGGCGGGCGCGATCGTGGGTATTCCTATGCTGCTGGTATGGAAACAACCCGATCTCGGCACGGCGCTGACCTACCTGCCGATCGCGGTGATGGGATTGTTTCTGGGAGGGCTGCGTTGGCGGCAGGCCGGGATCGTGCTGCTGTTGGCAGCCATGAGCATGCCGGTGGCCTGGCATCACATGAAGGATTACCAGAAGCAGCGATTGCTCAGCTTCCGGGAACCGGAATCCGACCCCAAGGGCTCCGCGTATCAGGTGAATCAGTCGCTGATTGCGGTTGGGTCGGGCGGAATCTTTGGCAGCAGCCAGGGATCGCAGACTAAACTTGCTTTCTTGCCGATTCCGCAGACCGACTTTATTTTCGCCGCGTTTGCCGAAGAACACGGGTTTGTAGGAGCTCTAGGGGTTCTGCTGCTATACTTCATAGTGCTGATGCGTTTGACCCAAAATGCACAAACGGCGCCCGACCGCGCCGGGGCATTTCTGGTCATGGGTGTGGTGGCTGTGCTTAGCTTTCACATTCTGGTCAACGTGGGCATGGTGGTTGGTTTTATGCCGGTCACCGGAATACCTCTGCCGCTCATGAGTTATGGTGGGTCTTCCGTTCTTTTCATGTTTTTGGCGCTGGGGATGGTAATGAACGTCAGGATGCGCCGCTTCGTGAACTAAGACGGATGGTGGAAGTTGGGGCACGCCCTTCGCAAGGATTAAGAACGGCGTCGCGCAACAGGATTAGGCAAGGCAACAAGATTTCGAAGGCCCTCGCGAAAAAGTAGGGCAGAATGCCGGCAGAAGTCAGAGCCGGACAAGGATTGAAGCCAGTCAGGCGGGGAACGGCCCCCTCAGCGTCAAGGCGAGAGAGTGGCCACAAAACCTGGCAGCAGGCTTAAAGCGATCAGTGCAGACGAGAAAGAACAATTCACTGCAGTGTAGGCCCCGGGAAGAACTCCGAGACCGCGCCTGCTCCCACCCGGAGCAGCGCTGAACGCTATCGATCCGTTGGTCCGCCTTGCGCTTCTGGTCCGGTAACGACACACCGGAGTAGAAATGAACAAGGAATTATTTGTATCGACCACGCCCCACGAAACCAAAGTGGGGATCACGGAAGACGATCAACTCGCTGAAATTTACCTCGAACGCGAAAACGAGTACACCTTAGCTGGCTCCATCTATAAGGGCCGTGTAACCCGCGTGCTGCCCGGCATGCAGTCGGCATTTGTCGATATTGGATTGGAACGCGACGCGTTCCTTTACGTCTCCGATTTCATGGACCTCGAACAGCAGGATGAAGACCTGGATGAAGCCATCCCGGCTAATCGTCCAGTGACAGAGTCGCGTCCGCGCAATGGTGGGGAGGCAAGTGGAGCGGCCGTTGAAGGTCCCCTCGACAATGCTGGAACCGAAGCCGACGATGGAGAATCAGCGGGAACGAGTTCTCCGGAGACATCGGGCAACGCCGGGAGCAGTGCGCGCGATTCTCGCGGGCGACGCCGTCGCCGCGGCGGTCGGCGCGGTGAGCGGCCGGAGCGCAGCGAAGTCCGTACCGAAGGTCGCAGCGAAGTGCGCAACGAAGCTCGCCCCGAGCCCCGAATCGACGCCCCCAGCGAAATCCGCAACGAACCGCGTAGTGATGTCCGGACCGAATCGGGCAGCGAAACCAGAAACCAACGCGGCAGCGGCGGCCGTTTTAACCGCGGTGATCGCGGAGGACGCGGCGGATCGGAGTCGCGATTTCAGCGCTCGGCGCCACCGGCAGCCCGTACGGGAGGCGACTACGACTACGGTCCGCCGCCGGGATATCAGCCGATCATTCTTCCCGGCGAATCGATTTCGAAATACCAGCGTCAAGGCGCGGCTGCGATTTTTCCGGCAGACAATGCTTCGACCGCGCCTCCGACTCCAGTGTCCGCGGCAATCGTGTCGAACTTTCCTGAAGACGAGCCAATTTTTGCGGCGCTGGTCGCCGAGCCGCTTCATGAACAGCATGACCACGAGCATCATGCCGAGTTTGACGAAGAAGAAGTTCGCAGCGCGGCTTCAAGCAGCCCGCCGGAGATCGTGGAATTCAGGCGCGAGGTGGAATCGGGCACCGGGAGTTACTCTGCCGCGGAAGTGAGTCGCCGCGAATCCGAATTCGAAGAAGCTCCGCAAGCTGCGCACGAAGTCACGCACGAAACTACTCACGAAGTCACGCACCAGGTTGCGCACCCAACAGTGGAAGAGCAGGAGATCGAGGAAGAAGAGGCAGATCTCACTTCTTACGGCGAAGAGCCCGGTGACGACGAAGGCTTCGAGGAAATCGAAGAAGAGACCAGAGCGGCCAGCGGAGAGGCGCCGGAAGCTGGCGGCGAACAGATTGCTCCGCAGTTGGCGGCTGGCAGCGAAGCGGTAGCCAATGGCGAAGCGGTTCCCGAAGCTGAATTGGAAGCCGAGGAGCGGGAAGCGGAGGACCTTGAGCTGGAGGAGGCACAGGCGGAAGCCGAGGCGTTGCTCGATGCCGAAGCGATTGGCGATGGTACCGTCGATGCGAGCGCGGAAGTTCGCGGTCCCGCACCGGAGGCGAGGTTGATGCAGCGCACGCAGCGTCGCGGCCCGGAGCGCGGGTCTGATCGTGGTTCGGACCGAGGTTCCGATCGAGGGCGCGGACGGCGTGGTGGACAGCGCTTCCGCAGCCGCGAGAATACGGTCGTCCCGCAGATCAGCGAACTGCTCAAAGAGGTGCAGGAAATTCTGATCCAGATTGCGAAGGAGCCAATCGCGAAGAAGGGCGCGCGCATCACCAGTCACATCGCGCTTCCCGGGCGCTTCCTGGTTTTCATGCCGACGGTGAACCATACCGGCGTCTCGCGCAAGATCGCCTCGGAAGAAGAGCGGCTGCGCCTCAAGCGCATCATTCAGAGCGAACGCGAGAACGGCGGCGGCGGCTTCATCGTACGCACCGCGGCCGCTGGCGCGACCGATGACGAGCTGCGAGCCGACATCCGTTTTCTGAAGAACCTGTGGACTGAGATCAAGACCCGCTCCGAAAGCAGCAAATCTCCGGCACTGATCTATCACGATCTGAATGTGGTGGAGCGCGTGCTGCGCGATCAGGTGAGCTCTGACTTTTCCGTCATTTGGGTCGATACCGAGCAGGAATACGAGCGCATTGTTCGATTTGCGAATCGCTTCCAGCCGGGCATTGTGAAGCGCGTAAAACTCTACACCAAAGAAACGCCACTCTACGATCAGTTTGGGCTCAACGAGGAAATCAACAAGGCGCTGAAGTCGAAAGTCTGGCTGAAGAGCGGCGGCTACATCGTGATCAACCAGACCGAGGCGCTGGTAGCGATCGACGTG
>JAYUJG010000022.1:0-1780 GCA_043765355.1 Acidobacteriaceae bacterium
GGATTGGTTGCGCCTTCGGGAAGTTTGAGTAGCAGCGGGACGCGTACCGTTTCGTCATAGAGAAAAATCCCGCTTTTGTCTTCACCGTGGGCACCGAGGCTGTCGCCGTGGCTGCCCGCGACGATCACGGCCGTCTTTGCGTAAATCTTGAGCTGTTGCAAGGCGCCGACTAATTTGCCGATGGCGGCGTCGGACGCGTGCGCGTCGGCGATGTGCACCCAGAGAAAAAACTGAGCCTGTGCATTGTGGTCGAGCCAGACGATGGCGCGAGCGACGACCTGGTCGCCACGGCGCTCGGTTACTGGAGGGCGTGCGTCGCCGGGAATGACTGGCCGAAAGCCCGCGTCGTAGGTTTGGAATCCGCGGTCGAAGCCTTGTGCGAGACCGTTCTGCGGATCGAGTTCGATGGTGGCGACAAACGCTGCCGTGCGATAGCCCTGTGACTTCAGCAGCTCCGGCAAGTAAGGAAGCGATGGCGTCAGCGTGCCGCCGATTTCGCTCATGCCGGTGCTTTGGGGGTACGCTCCGGAAAGAAGGGTGGCGTGCGAGACGACCGTGCCGGGAGCCTGGGCATAGGCACGTTCGAACACGATACTCTCCGCAGCCAGGCGATCGAGGTTCGGCGTGAGTGAACCCTTGGCCCCGAGGAATCCCATGTGGTCGGCGCGGGCGGAGTCGATGGTAATCAGGACGAGGGTTGGCTTCGGGGCGGCTGCGGCGAAAGGAACGCAGGCGAAAGAAAGACAAAAAAACAGGAGACTTGCGGCGGTGCCGATTCTTTGGATGATGACGCTTCGGATCATGGCGCTTAAGATCATGACAGCAGTGTAAAGGGTGCGCCGCCATTCATCAAAAGACTGCTCCAAGCGGTTGTCTTGAGCGCCCGCGCAACTCCGCGTACAATTTCTACACTTGCTCCTCGGGACTTCCAGTCTCGTGGTGATGCCGTGATCACCACCCATCGTTAGCCAGGAAGACGGACCAATATTTGCCGACCATCGATATTGATAGGATCATCGATAGCGTGACCTCGTTATTCAACAAGCATCTTCGATTGGTGTGCCTGCTTGCCCTGTGTGGCGCGGGGTTGGGGCTGCTGGTCGCGTGCCAACGCGCTCGCGGTGGGGCGGCTGCGTCCAGGAAAGTGATCATCCTCGGCATCGACGGGCTCGATCCCGATCTGCTCACGAAATTTATGGCCGAAGGTAAAATGCCAAACTTTGCGCGGCTGGCCGAACAAGGATCATTCCGGCGTCTGACGACCAGCATTCCGCCGCAGAGTCCGGTGGCGTGGTCGAATCTGATTACAGGGATGAATGCGGGCGGGCACGGGATTTTCGATTTCATCCACCGCGATCCGAAAACTTTTGAATTGTATTTTTCAACGTCAAAGGTCGAAGGGCCGAAGCATAATTTCAAAGTTGGTAGTTGGGTGATTCCGCTGGGGAGCGGTTCGGCGGAGCAGTTGCGGCATGGCAAAGCCTTCTGGGAGATTCTGGATGACCAGCGAGTGCCCAATTATATTTACCGGATTCCGGCCAACTTTCCTCCGATTGCTGCGAAGGGCAAAACTCTTTCGGGCATGGGGACACCCGATCTGCGGGGCACCTACGGCACGTTTACTTCTTATACCGACGACCTGACGGCGGCCGTGGGAGCGGTTGAGGGCGGGGAAGTGGTGCAGGTTGACGTGAAGAACAATCGCGTCGCCACGAATTTGATTGGGCCCAGCAATACGTTCCGCAAGAACTCGCCGCCGGCTACGGAACCTTTTACCGTC
>JAYUJG010000023.1:0-6571 GCA_043765355.1 Acidobacteriaceae bacterium
GGCGGACGATAGCCTAGCGCCGAATGCAAGCGCTTCTGGTTGTAGATTTTCTCCAGGAACTCGCCGATCGAAGCCCTGGCTTCGTCGAGATTGCGATACGCCGCGTATTGCACGCCACGATCCGAATGATGCACCAAGCCAGGCCGTGGGCGACGTTGGGTCAGTGCCATGCGCAAGGCCTCCAACGCCAAAGCTGCTTCCAAACTGCGCCGGAGAGCCCAGCCGATGCACCGTCTTGAAAAGGCGTCTAACAGAACCGCCAAGTACACGAACTCCACTTGCAACCGAATGTAGGTTATGTCGGCCACCCAAAGCTGGTCGATGCCGGTCAGCACCATTTCCCCGGCTAAGTTCGGATAGATGGGCAGTCCGTGTTTGGAATCGGTGGTCAGAATGAACTTCCGCCGTCGCAAACACAGTAAGTTGTCGACTCGCATCCAGCGCAGAATTCGCTTGTGGTTTACGATCCACCCCCGGCGCAGGAGTTCGGCAGGCACGCGACGATAACCGTATGCCGGCCATCGTAGCGCGATGCGTTGGATCTGGCTGCGTAAATCCATCGCGGCTTGCTGGACTTGCGGTCGCTGCAGGAAACGGTAGTAGCCGGCCCGGCTCGCACCCGCGGCCTGGCAGAGCCCGTTCACCGCTGCCCCCGCTTCGACCGCCTCTCGGATTTGCTGATAGACGCTGCCTTGCCATTGGCGGCGACTGCCAGGGGATGCTCCCTGAAACGCCGCAAGGCTTTTTTTAAGAACTCGATCTCCATCGCCTGCTGGCCAATCTTGCGTTCCAGTTGGGCGATCTGCTCGGCATCCAGTTTCGACTGGGGGCGGCTGCCATTACCGGGAAACGCCAACTCACCTTTCGCCCGCCACTCGCCTTTCCACGTCTCCAGCCGTTTCGGACTGACCTGCATCATGCGCGCCACCGCCGCGATACCCTTTCCTGACTCGATCTCCTGCATCGCAGCAATCTTCAATTCACGGGAATACTCTTGTCGGGGCACCAGCATTGCTCTCCTCCATTCAATGTAGCTGGCCCCTTAATTCCATGTCTCACTTTTGGGGTGCACTCCATGGGCCACCCTCCCCGCCCGGCTACCAGGCTATCCGAATGGATAGCGAGACTATCCGAACGGATAGTCAGGTGAGAGCGGACGGGTGTTTTCTCGCACTGGCTGGTTCCACCAATAGCAGCCAGTGTCTTAGCTGAAGGTGCGCCGTGGCGAGATGGCCTTGCCGTCGCTAGTCAGTGTTTCTGTTAAAGTATCTAACCTAATGGTTATGGTTTGGGAACACAGAACAAGTGTCTGTTTCCCGAGCCATCTACCTCAAGGCTTGTGTTCTCAAGCAGATACGTTGAGTCTCCTCGCTCGCCCTCGTTTGGCATTCAGAGTGCCAATGGTTAGGCAGGGAGTGCCCGTTCAGGGCAGCACCATCCTCCGACGCCTGCATCAGCCTCACAGCAAGAGCGATAGCGTCTCGCTAGGCCCAAGTTAGAGCCTGCCGAAGAGATGTTGGGATGAGCCTTAAAAAACAAATTGGAGAGGTTGCCCGACCGCTCCCGATCAAGCCTGATCGCCAACCCAAACCCTATACTCGCCCTGAATTTACTGTTTTCCGTCCGGATGCCATGCAAGCTGAGAAGTTGACGGGAGCACTCCGGGAAAGCTCGGACTCCGTCGCTTCACGGTTGATTGCCCAGGTAGTGTCCGGCGGAAAGGCATAGCTTATGCCCGCAGCTTCCGGCGCACATTAAGACCAACAATGCTTTTGTATCAAGAAGTTTTTCTATTGTGAGGCAGTATGCATTTGGAACACCTGCGAGAGCTGGCGGTTGAGGCCGTCTCACGATTGCCGCTGCCGGGACTACGTCATACCTTACAGCTGAAACAGGCGGAGTGGAACGCGCGCAGCGCCTCACATAAGGCGCGGGTGGAGGACCTAGCGCGGGAGATCGCCGCTTATCGCGACATGATGGACATCACCGGCGACATTCTTATCGGCGTGCCCGAGGCAGCGTGTCGCTTCCGTGAATCGAAGGGCGATGCGCGAGCAGCGTTGCGTCTGCTGGAGGCGAGGGGGCTTGCTCGACGTACCGAGTTCAAGGACCGCTGGACGCTACGCCGCTGACGCTGGTCCATTGTTCTCGCTCGTATTTTCCGTTCTGAGACTCTGGAAGCAATATGACCGTCCTTCTGGTTGAAGATAGCAAGATGTTCAGGCTGGCCAATGCCAGAGCATAGGTTAACGCGGGGTATTGCGTTGCCACTGCCGCTGATGGAGAGGAGGCTTTGCGCCTGGCTTGGGAGAGCCCTCCCGATCTCATTCTGCTTGACATGCTCTTGCCCAAGATCTCGGGGCTCGACGTGCTTCGCCGTCTCAAGGGAGATCCGCGCACCAAGGACGTTCCGGTGATCGTCTTAAGCGGCCTTTCAGGCGCTAACCGGGGAAAGCTGGTTAAGGAAGGCGCCGTGGCGTTCTTCGAGAAATCCAAGAAAACGCTAGAAAACAATTCAGCGGACCTGGTTGAAGCCGTCCAGCGCGTGTTGGGGGGCAAAAACAATCGCAGCGACAAGGAGTCCTTGCCATGACGATTGCGAATGTACCTGTGCTTTCCAGCGCCCTAGGGCGTGCGCTTCTGATCTCCAATGATGAGGCGACGATTGCGCAGGTCAGCGAATCGACGCGACAGCTCGACACAGTTCTCGAAGTATGCCCCAGCGTCGCCTCCGCCCTTCGCTTGTTGAGTCAGCAAAAGTTCGAGGCTGCGTTTGTCGATTTGTGGCTCGGAGGTGACGTCAAGACGGTTCTGGAAAAGGTGCGATGCAGCCCTTCCAATCGGACGGCTGTGATCTTCACGATCAGCGACAGTGACGAGGAAACCGTGGGCGCGTTGAAAGGTGGTTCCAATTTTGTGGTCCGCAGGCCTCTTTCCCCGGCTGTGATCGACAAAAGTTTGAAGGTTGGATACGGTTTCATCGTTCGGGAACGCCGCCGCTACTTCCGCTGTCCGGTTCAGATACCCGCGTCGATTCGAGGCGGAGGTATGCAGGAAATCAACGGCATGGTGGTCAACATCAGCGAGGGTGGAATCGGAGTCACTGTGTCTGCCACACTCAAGGCCGGCATCAAGGTCATGGTGCAATTTGTTCTTCCTGGACGTCCGTCTCAGTTTGCGGCCCAAGCGACGACTTGCTGGTGCGAAGATCGCTACGTCGGGTTGCAGTTCGTCTCCCTAGCGCCCCAGTTGGAGTCTGAGTTGCAGCAGTGGGTCTCGAGCAAACTAGAGGAAAGCCTACCCGTGTCGGTCGCCAACAAATTTCGCAACCTTGGAAATGCTTTAGTTTAAGATAGAACGCTTGGACTGATGGGAAATCCGGGACAGGAAACCAGGACAGCCGGGTGGTCCATCCGCCCTTCTGTCCTTGTTGTCCATAAAACCCTATGCTGTTCCAGCTCTGATGTTCAATCAGGAGTCTTAGCTTGAAACTCATAGGGGTGGCCTATCTGGTAATGAAAGCCGACCGGGCACAGCTACATCTTGACGCGCTCAATCGGGAAATCGACCGCTTTTTGGAGGAACCCTATATTGTCATCCGCAAGGATGATGTTGAGAAAGGAAGGCACACCCGACGCACGGAGATGAAGGGGAATGACCCCGTTATGGCCATGCTGCTTGGAGAGTTTCTTTACTGTTTGCGTTCTGGTCTTGATCAGATGGCTTGGCAGCTCTCGACTCCCGATGCTCGACAAAACAAGCCCACGGACACTTGTCGCCCACGCAGTGCGGCGCAGGAGCGCCAAAGTCTCTGCGGAAAGACCGGCTAGCTGCCACGCTAATACCGCCGCGAAGAGAAGAAACACGGAGACAAAGAAGCCGGACCCAACAAAGAGGTCCCAATACGTCCGGCTAAACCCTTGCACGTCAAAGTGAATGGACCGCATAGAGCCGAGAAGCGTGTCCACTCCCCATGCGGGATCGGACTGGCGAAAACCAAGTGTATGTCCGAGGTCAAAAAGCAGTAGGAGAACAGCGGCGCTCGATAGAATGCAGACGCTTTCATGGCTTGCCTCCAGAGGCCGGTCAGCGGGACTTTAGCACGGTGTTCTGTCAGGCGCAACTTGGTCGCTGCCATCGTCGCGGGGGGTGGCCTGCCGTTCTGGTCTTGATCTCCGAGGGTTCGCTGGCGGGCCGCAGCAATTCCAAACAGAAGGAGAGCTACGTTAGGAAGCGGCCGCCCGCTGTTCCGGACGCCGCGGAGCCAGCGCGATGAGCGCTACTCCAATCCCAGCCAGCACGGCGGAGCCGACGAGAAATCCCGCGCGTTGGCTCGGAATTTCGAATCCCAGCAGGGACATCACCACCGCGTGCGCGAGGCTCGACCAGGCGGCGAAGGCGATCAGGCTGCGATGGGCGGATGGATTCCGCACGGCGATGAGCAGAAAAATGCCTAGCGCTGCGTAGAGGCCCATCATCATCGTGTCGCCCGTGTCCGAATGCGCGGGATCGCGCAGACCGCCGATGACGGGGAAAACGGCAGCCGAAAACAACACGCCTACCAGAACCAATACGGCCTTGAGCGCCCGTTCTCGAAACATAGCGCCTCCCTGAAGAGCCTACGCCCCTTTGCGGGTGAAGTGGATGGTGGTCAGGCTGTCTTTGCCTTGGGAGCGCCAGGTCCAGGTTTCGGTGATGTGGTCTTTGTCCTCGAAGGTGAGGAGGAGTTTCTGCTGGTGGCCGGTGGAGGGGGTGGGGAGATTGCCGGCGTCGCGGAAGAGGAATTCGAGTTGTTGAATGTCGCCGTCGCTGCTGGCAGGGATGGCGCGCATGCGCGGCTGGTTGTTGGTGGGGCAGAAATGCACCAGCGCGATGCCGTCGCCGTCGACGCTGTAGACGGTCAGCATCTCCTCCATGCCCGACTCGCGCAGGGTTTCCAGCACGGCCGTACCCGCGACCACTACTGCGAAGGAGGTCTGGGCCGGGCTGCCATCCTGGTCTTTGCCTTCCCATTGCTCTGCCTTCCCACGCCCGGCCAGGGACTTGATTTTCTGGAAGGCAGCGATGGAGCGGGCTCCGGCTTTCGGGGGGCTGCCCGGCATCGGATGCGACATCTGCTGGGTGAGGGCGAGGGGAGCGGAAACGGCAACGGTCAGGAGGAGGGTTTGGATTCTGGCGAGCATGACACGAGTATCCGGCGCGTTTCGTCCCAAGGCTAGACCGTTGGCTGCAGGGGGATGGGGATTCGCGGATTTGTGCTGCTCTGTTTGTCCGGGTGGCGACGAGGAGATCAAAAGCGGCCTGGGCCAACCGCCAAACGAAGGATGTTTTCAGCGTATGATGGCCTTGTCATGATGCTGCTCTCGATCCCGTTGGCGATGGCAGCCGCGTTCGCAGCAAGAGCCGCTTTCCGCCAGCCGGCAAGCAGCGCCGCGGCGGGTATCGTTACCGGCTTCCTCTACTACGTGATGGTCCTGCCCATTTCCTTATGTTCTACAGCTCCACCACCAGGGCCCCGAATTCGCTGCGTTCGACGTGGTCAACCAGCGCTTGATGACCATCAACAAGTGTAACCAGGAGTTCCTTGCACGAAACGGTAGCTTCGCCCGCTCTCTGGCGGACTTGGGCCCACACGGCACTGCTTGCCTCTCCGAGGAAGGGGCCAGCAACAGCGTTGCCGGCTTCCAAATGTCCTACGCCCCGAAGGCCGAAGCAGATTCCGTAACCGCCTACGATGTCAGCGCCCGTTGGACATCGCTCTTGGCGATGTATCCCGAGACCATCGCTTCTGACCAACAGGGCATCCTTCTCGCCTACTACACTTCCGCCCAACCCAACTGCCTCACTCGCGCGCCGGGTCTGTTCATCCGCTTGAGCGAGCGGCTTAAGCGCGACCAGGTCATGTCCTTCTCCGACGGAGAAAAGGGTTTCAGGGAACGATTCGGCTCCCCCACCCTTGAGGAGTTCCTGTCTCCCAATCGCAACGACAAATACGACTACGGCTACGAACCGCAGCTGGCGAGCGATGGCTCGCTCGCTGGGTTTCGCTTGGCGGCACGGCCGCGCACCTTCGGTGTCGACACCCTCCGCAGCTATCTCATGATTGTCGATCGCCTGCCCGGTAAGACCGCCGGAGTTCATCTACGCATCTATGCCACCGCCGAAAATCGTCCCGCCACAACGTCCGACCCACCGGCCCGCATGTGCGAAGTGCTTCTGGGAGGTTACGAGTTGCCCGCGGAACTTGACGACTAGCGACGGGTACCCTGAGTTCCGTTTCGGAAAAGAAAGATAGGACCACATAAGGATGGGCCACCCTCTATAACCGTGTCGGCGTTGTCAAGAGACACGTAGAGTGTCGAAGGTTTTGGTTTTCCCTTCTTGGAGGGTGTTGCAGGAATGCCCGCCGCCACACGGGCAGGCTAGAAAACTTCCGAAAAAGTGCAAGAAAGTTTCCATATTTGGGGCGTAGAAAAGACCGAGAAATGGGCGCTCGGACGGCTTTCGGCTAAGTTCCACATTCCAAAAAACATCTATTTCCGAATGTTATTGACTTAGAAGTTGCAACAGC
>JAYUJG010000024.1:0-7867 GCA_043765355.1 Acidobacteriaceae bacterium
GCCTGGTCGGTTCGCACCACTCCGGCGCTGGAATCGTATAAGTCGTAACTGAACTTCAGATAAACCACGTTTTCCGCCACCGGCATCGGCGCATGCCCACTCACCTGCCGCATCAGCCGCGGCGGATTGATGGTGTTGTCGATGTAATAGGTGATGGCCAGAAGGCGTTGCGCCGTTCCCACGTCGCCGACCACGTTCCCCAGGGTCCCGCTGGCGGCGCCGGACTGGTTCATCTGCAGCACGTCGCTGGTGGCGAAGGTGACGTTGTAGGTGGGGCTGGACGCAGTAAGGGTGCCGTTGACTTCGCCCACCACCACCGAAGGCGTGCAACCGGTACAGCCCGCGCTCGGTGTCACCGTAAACTCGACCAGATCTCCCGGCGTCAATCCGACCACCGCGTCGTTCACGTTTTGCGGCGCGCTCACGCCGTTGGGCAACACACAACCCGGCGGCAGAACCCCGTTGAGCGTGAATGTCACCACCGTCGCCGAGGTGATGTTCACGGCGTAGCAATTCAAGTAAAATCCGGAGTCGGCGTAGACCACGGTGACCACATCCGTGGGGCCCTGCGAGGCGTTGAGTGTTGGCCCGAACTTCCATCCCGGAATCAGCCCGTACATATAGGGCACGGCGCCCTGCTTGGGATACGCCGCTGCCGTGCCGTTGATGTAGCAATGCAGTGCCTGGTCGCAGCCATACACTGGTGTCGTCGACGTCGTCGCCAGCGCCACCTGCACATTGTTGCCCAGACCCGCCCCGGCCAGACTCAGATCCTTGGTCAGCATGTCGGAGGCAGCCCGAAAATCCTGCTGCAGTTCCGCCCGCTGCGAAACCGTAAACGTCGCAGCTACCCCCTGGCTGTACATTTGCACTGCCGCCCCCAGAACCAGTGTTCCGAGTGCCATGGCGACCGTCATTTCCAGCAAGCTGAATCCACTCTCGCGCTTTGTCCAGCGATGGCTCATAGGTCCCCTTTTACCGGTACTGCGAAATGAATGAACTGAGAACATACGTCTTCGGCAGTGTCGTCTGGGCGACGGAGTATTGCACCGTCACGTTGACGCCGCGCAGTGAAGTCACGAGGCTGCCACTCGAGTCATAGACTGGCGAAATCAGAATTGTGCGAGTGTAGCCAACCAACGGGATCTGAATGTCGTCCGAGGTGCCGAAAACCCCGTCCGGACCCGGTTCGGTCAGCGTTTGCTCGCCCGCCACCGCGTCATCGGCCGTGCCTACGATTCCGTCCACTCCCGGCAGGTAGATGGGGTTCGACCCATCCATAAAAATGCCGCTATTGGCGACGTTCTGGACCTGGGCCCAGGTGACCTGCGAAGTGTTGCGCGCGGTTACGATGCTCTCCAGCGCCTCGTTCGCCAGTTGCTTGGCAATCATGTCCTGCTGCGAAGTTTGGGTCGAAGCCATGGCTAGCCCGAAGACGCCGAGCAGACTCACCAGTCCCACCGTGAGCACAGCCATCGACATGACAACTTCGAGTAGAGAAAATCCGCGCTCCGCTTGCTTCCGCGCCCGGCAATTTTCACCGCGCCCGATTATTGACGTGTCCATTGATAGCCTCCCGACCCGTTGCTATACAGCCGCCATCCACGAATGCGGCCCGTTCCACCCCACACCGTCACCGCTCGCGAGGACAACAATTCCGTCGAGCGCGCGATGTAGACGACGCCTCCATCCCAGCTCCCCGCACAATTTCCCCCTGTGCCTTCGGCGTCCTGCGCGGAACCGTCGGGGCAGAAGTAAATCGTCTTCTGATTCCCAACGCCCACTCCATTTGCCGTAAACCCAAGATCGATGGCGTTCACCCCCGACCCGTAGCTATCCGGAGCCGGCGTCGAAGACAGCGCCGATGCCGCGTAAAACGTCACATCCGTCGGCAATTGATAGGTCACGGTTCCCTGGTTTCCCTGAAACGTTGTGCCTCCCGTGGCCAGCGCTGGCGCCACCACGATCGTGTTCGGCGTCGCGGCGTTGGAAAACGTTACCGAGTAAGACGCCCGCTGCGATACCGCGTTGTCGCGCGCCTGACGCAGCGCCGCGATCGTCGTGTTGTAAGCGTTGTTGACGCGTTGCGCCTTCAGCATGGGTACCAGGCTCATCACACTGATCGACGCCACCACGATGATGATCGCCACCACCGACAGCACTTCGATTAAGCTAAATCCGCGCTCTCGATGCCTGTGTTGCCCCGTATTTCTTTCCAGCCTTGTCATCGACATTCGGTGTACCTGAAGCTTTCCTCTGCGTGGAACGCGATCGTGAACGACACAATTCCTGTAGCTGGCATTTCGCTGGCACGGCAACTCCCGCGACCTCACGGATCGCGGCACTGCCACCTGTGTTACTCACTCGATGTTAGGAACAGTCTGGTGGCACGTCAAAGTACCGGGGTACACCGGCCTTCCGTACACTGTCTTTTCGTAAGGTAATTTCGGGAGAGTTACGAGTGTGCCATGCGCCGTTTGGTTGCCAGCGCCACCGCGTTTTCCACTCGGCCGCGATTTTATCTGTGCCAGTTCAGGCGCGCCCTTGCGGCAAAATTCCACCAGCACTCAGGCACTGTATTCCCCGCCGAGAAAAATCGACAGATGACGAAAGGTGCACCCAGTGACTTACTTCGGCGTGCAAGAGCGAAAGAGTTAAAGAGTAAAACCTTCAATCGGCCAATCGGTATAAGTAATTCAAAGACCCGGGATTCATATCCGTTCGTGACACAGGTAACTTGTCGTTGGTATCAACCCTCTCTTACCATACGGTCACTATGGATTTACGCGCGCTCGTCGTGTGCCCGGACCAGGAGTCAGCCGGCCTGCTCATGCACGTTCTCTCCGAGCTGGGCATGGCGGCCGAGCAGGCGCCCTCGGTCTCCCGTGGATTGGAGTTGCTCGATAGTCGGCAGTTCGATGCGATTGTCCTCGACTATCGCGCCGATCAGAGTTCCGAGGAATTTCTGACGCGGCTGCGGCAGTCCGCAAAAAACCGCTCCAGTATGCTGATTGCGGTTGTCGATAGCGAATTCAATGCCCGTCCCGTATTCGGCCTGGGCGCGAACTTTGTTCTCTATCGTCCGCTTTCGTCCGAGCGTACTCGCATCAGCTTGCGCGCCGCCCGCGGCCTGATCCGGCGCGAACGCCGTCGTGCGCCTCGAACCCCGCTCCGTTCCAAAGCCAACGTTGCCTATCCCGGAGCGCCCGAACTCAGCGCCCTTTTGACCGATCTTAGCGAAGGCGGAACCTCACTCCAAACCGACAACCGTCTGCCATCTTCGTGCAAAGTCTATTTCGAGTTCGCGCTTCCCGGGCAGCAGCAGTTGGTTCGCTTGTCGGGTGAAGTTGCATGGCAGGATTCCAGCGGCTGCACCGGGATCAGGTTCCTCGATGTGCCGCAGTCTTCGCGGCGCCTCATCCAGACATGGTTGCAGCAGAATAATGTCCCGCCGCGTACGTCAATGCCGCCGCAGGTGCCGGCCAACAAGTCAGCTTCAAATAAACTGGATTTCAATCGCGAGCCTGGGCCCGAGGCAAAAGATCCCACTCTCGTCTCCAATGCCGGCAACCGTCGCGGGGAGTTGCGCGTGGCCTGCAAACTCGGAGCCGAAGTCTATCGTCTTGGAACCAGCATTCCGAATCGCTGCACGCTCTCCGATATCAGCGAGGGCGGTTGCTATGTGGAAATGCCTTCTCCGCTTACGGGTCAGGCGGGCGTGGAGATTTTGGTTCGCACCGCCGATACCAAGTTGAGAATCCGGGGCCAGGTGCTGGCGACACATCCGGGGTTCGGTATGGGCGTGCGTTTTGTGTTTCGCGATGACGCCGAGCGCGAAGAAATTATGCGCTTGCTCGCAATTCTTGCCGCCGGTCCGTTACTTAACGAACAGCGCCGCTGATTCCGTCTCCGGCGTTCACCGCTAGGCGGGCTGCGCTTTGTCCGCCAATGCCTCGGCTACCGCGTGGCGAAAATATTCCAGCGAAAGCTTCAGGCCGTCTTCCAAATCCACTGTGGGCTCCCAACCGAGCAGCCGTTTCGCTTTTGAAATGTCCGGACGGCGCTGCTTCGGGTCGTCTTCGGGCAGCACTTCGAACTTGATCTGACTGGCCGAGCCGGTTGTGGCAATCACTTTCCTGGCACACTCCAGAATCGTGAATTCCGTGGGATTGCCGATATTCACCGGCTCGTGTTCCGAGGATCGCGCCAGCCGCAGAATTCCATCCACCTCATCGCTTACATAGCAGAAGCTGCGGGTTTGGCGACCGTCGCCATATACGGTAAGGCTTTCGCCCCGCAGCGCCTGCCACATGAAATTAGGAATCACGCGCCCGTCGTTAATCTGCATGCGTGGCCCGTAGGTATTAAAAATGCGCAGAATCCGTGTATCAACCTTGTGATAGCGGTGATACGCCATGGTCACCGCTTCCGAAAAGCGCTTCGCCTCGTCATACACCGACCGCGGCCCAACCGGGTTCACATTCCCCCAATACGTCTCGCTCTGCGGATGCTCGGCCGGATCTCCGTAGCACTCCGAGGTCGACGCCATCATAAACTTCGCTCCGCACCCCAACGCCGTCTCCAGAGCTTCAAACGTCCCATACGATCCCACCCGCAAGGTTGCGATTCCGTGTTCGGCGTAGTCCACCGGGCTGGCGGGGCTGGCGAAGTGAAACACATAGTCCAACGCGCCCCACTCGCCGGACCGGCACACATCTTTCTGCACGAACTCAAACCGCGAATCATTCCGCAGGTGCTCGATGTTCGCCAGCCGCCCGGTCAGCAGATTGTCGGCGGCCACCACCGAGTAACCCTCGCCCAACAGTCCGTCGCACAAGTGCGATCCGAGAAAGCCCGCACCTCCGGTGACCAACGCCCGTCGCGTGTTCATGGATTTCGATTTCTGGGATTCCGGTTTCAGGCGCGCTCCATTTTCCGGACTCGCAACGGCACTTCCTGCATCAGCGCCGCCGGACGTCCCACACTGTAATACGAGAATCCGTGCGCCACCATCACCGCGGGATCATACAGATTCCGCCCATCCAATAGGATCGGATATTTCACCAGCGCGTGCAGACGATCCAAATCAAGCGCCGCAAACTCTTCCCACTCCGTCAGAATCAGCACCGCGTCGGCGTCTTTGGCCGCCGCATACGCATCGGTCGCGAACTCGACGCCAGACTTCAGTACTTCCTTCGCCCGCTCCATCGCCGCCGGATCATAGGCGCAGATGTGACAGCCCTCGCGCACCAGTTCCTGCACCAGCAATAAAGCCGGAGATTCTCGAATATCGTCGGTACCGCCCTTGAATGCCAGCCCCAACACGCCAAGCCGTTTGCCCCGGAAAGTCCACAGCACGCTTCGCACCTTGCGCAAAAACCGGTGCCGCTGCTCTTCATTGATGCGAATCACTTCTTCCAGCAAACGGAAGTCGTACCCGCTTTCCTTGGCGACTGCCCGGAACGCCATCAGGTCCTTCGGAAAACACGACCCACCGTATCCGATGCCGGGGTTCATAAATCGTGGCCCAATGCGAGAGTCGCTCCCAATCCCGTCGCACACCTGCTGGACATTCGCTCCGACCGATTCGCAGATCGACGCCACGGCGTTCACAAAAGAAATCTTCATCGCCAGAAATGCATTGGAAGCGTGCTTGATCAGTTCCGCGCTTTTCGTGCTGGTTACGATCAACCGCGGCGGCGCCTTTCCCGTAGCCGCCTCCGGTCGCGCGATCGCATCCGCGCGCCCGTAGTACCATCCGCTCGTCAGTGGCCCGTATAACCGCCTCATGACCTCGGCGGCTTGCTCGCTCTCCACTCCCACCACGATCCGGTCGGGATACAGGAAATCCGTGATCCCCGTTCCTTCCCGCAAAAACTCCGGGTTCGAAGCCACATCAAACAGCGCTGGATCTGCCCCGTTCCTCATGATGATGGTGCGAATCCACTGGCTGGTGTACACCGGAACCGTGCTCTTCTCCACCACTACCTTGTATTCGTTCACACCGCCGGAAATTTCCCGCGCCACCGATTCCACATAAGAAAGGTCCGCGTCCCCGCTTTCCGTTTGCGGCGTCCCCACCGCGATGAACACTACTTCGCTGTCTCGCGTGGCCGCCTGCAAGTCGCCGGAAAACTTAATTCTTTGACCGCGATGCCGGGCCAACAGCTCGGGCAGAAATCGTTCATGGATCGGCACCTCGCCGTTCCTCAACGCCGCCAATTTGCTCTCGTCGTTATCGACCAGGACGACGTCGTGCCCCAGATCCGCAAAACACACACCCGTCACCAACCCGACATACCCCGAACCGACCACCGCGATGCGCATAGCGAGCCTTCTCCTTAGAACATCTCATTTGCACCGCCGGCTCGTCGGTGTGCAGATTCTTACTGTAGCAGTTTTTACATCCCTGTCCGTCGGCGCAAACTCATCGCCGCCGGCATCCGGCCCGAGATTGGGAATTCAAATCTCACAAGAAACAGTGACTCCCATCACCTCGCAAGGCTGCAGCAACCAACCTCAGGTCTTAAGGACTGCAGGAGACGGTCACGGCTTTTGTCAGTCCGCAGCCACCCCGCCCAGCGAGGGACGGGTCGGCGGAAGAAAAGGGCGCAAAGTGTGCAAGACTTTGCTTCTACCCATAAAGAGGCATTGTGATTCCAGCTCTTTCGGGTGTATAAAACCGCATCTAACTTGTTACAGCGCATTCGGTATTTTGTCTTTTCAGTAAACCCCTTCCCCGGTGTTCCAAGTGCTGATAACAGGGTGAAAACCCGGCCACATATTTTTGGAGGAACAAGGCGATGCGCCAGTTTTTGTCACACGATATTGGAAAAACCACGTCCAGTGCATCTTCCCGGTCCCAGAAGGTTTCGATGCTTCGTGCAGCGGTCGCCGGTAATCTTTGTGCGGCTGCGCTCGTAGTGTTGGTTGCGCTCGTATCGTCTTCGTTCGCACAGCAATCCGTCTTGACCAGCCGTGGCGACATCGCCCGCACCGGCGCCAATACCAACGAAACCCTGCTGAACCCCTCCAACGTCAACAAGAACAGCTTCGGCAAGCTCTTCAGCGCGCCGATCGACTATGTCGCTTTGGCCCAACCTCTCTATGTGCCCAACGTGAACATTCTCAGCCAGGGTACGCACAACGTCGTCTATGTTGTTACCCAGGCGGATTCGGTCTACGCCATTGACGCCGACAACGGTGCCCAGCTCTGGTCCTCCAGCATGCTCAACGGTGGCACGACCGCCTCCGGTCAGTACCTGCCCTGCGGTACCGCCGTCGGTTTCAATCAGGAAGGCATTCCCGGAACCCCTGTCATCGATCCCGATACCAAGACCATGTATCTGGTGGCCAAGACTCTTCTCGGCACCACCGTTCGCCACCATCTCCACGCTCTGGACATCACGACCGGCCTCGAGCAACCGGGCAGCCCCGTTCTGATCACAGCCCAGAGCACCAGCAATAAGGGACACGTCACGGTTTTCAACAGCCTCCACCAGAAGAACCGTCCCGGCCTCTTGTTGCTGAGCGGTAAGCTTTACCTGGCTTTTGGCTCGAACTACTGTAACGACGGCAACAGCGGATGGGTGCTGTCCTACGATGAGGCCACGTTGTCGCAAGTCGGGGTCTTCAATGTCTCGCCCGACTTCGGAGTGACTTCCATCTGGCAAAGCGGAAACGGCCTCGCTGCCGATGAAGCGGGCGATATTTACACAGAGACCTCGGAAAGCGGCGCCCACGGCTACGACGTTCCCAACGGTGGCCAGACCTACTGCATGAGCGTCTTGAAGCTTGCTCCCGATGACACGCTGGCCGATTATTTCACCCCGTGGAACGTGGCCTTCCTTAACTCGAACGATCTCGA
>JAYUJG010000025.1:0-9495 GCA_043765355.1 Acidobacteriaceae bacterium
ACGGTTTGTGTGGCGCGGACGCCCTCGTCCGCGGCTTTTGATTTTGGTTTTGAGTCTTCGCGAAGACGCGCGTAAACCAGTCGACAAGAGTTCCCGCGCCACACAACCCATCACCCCATCACAGTCGCGTGCTCGGGCCTGATCTTATACATCACGCGTACCTCTCCCGGCTGGGCGTAGGGATACTTGTCCACTCCCATGTATTTCTTCGCCATCTTGTCGATATGATGGTCCGCTCCCTCTTCGGTAATCTCAACCACCGTGCCGCGAATCTCCAGATATCGGTAGGGATTGTCGGGATCGACAATGGCCAATGCCACTCGCGGGTCGCGGCGCACGTTACGATCCTTCTGTCGCCCGCGCGCCGAGTTGAAGATCACATGGTGCCCGTCAAAGTCGCACCAGATGGGAGTGACCTGCGGCCGCCCGTCCGGCATCACCGTGCCCAGACTGGCAAAAGCGCGCTTCTGGAAAAGATCGACGTACTTTTCAGGAATGACGTTGGACATGACTGGCTCTCTCCTCGTGAATTTTCCGATGACCCGCCGGTTGCCGTGTGATTGATTTCCGCCTCGATTATAGATGCTGGCCGCATCGCGGAGGCTCACCGTTTTGCCTTTTTGCGTCCGCCCCGTACACTGGTAGTCTTCTGAAAGCGTTCGGTGCTTGAATATGACATGGAAGCACGCAAAATCGGGGCGAATACTCTTTTCGCTAATGACCCTTCTTCTTGTGCTCGCGCGCCCGCTCCTGGCGCAAGCGCCCGCCGTGCAGCCTCCGCCCACCGTCGTCTTTATGACCGATTTCGGCGTCGTGGACGATTCCGTCGCGCTCTGCAAGGGGGTAATGTATGGCATCGCGCCGAACCTCCGCATTGTCGATCTCACCCATCAGGTGAATGCGTTTTCGATTCGTGACGGGGCGCGTTTCCTGTTCGGCGCCGCGCCATATTTTCCGTCTGGAACCGTATTCGTTGTCGTGGTAGATCCCGGCGTGGGCAGTTCACGTAAGCCGGTGGTGGTGAAAAATAAGCGCGGCCAATTCTTCGTGCTGCCCGACAACGGCCTGATGACCATGGTCGAAGACCGCGATGGCATCGAGAGCGCTCGCGAAATCACCAACCCCGATTGGATGGTCGGGGCGAAAATTTCCTCCACCTTCCACGGCCGTGATATCTTCTCTCCCGTAGGGGCTCACGTCGCGCGCGGAGACGACTGGACCCAGGTCGGCCCTGTAGTCCAGAAACTCGTTCGCCTCGATCTGAAGCCCGCAACCATTGACGAAAAAGGCCTGACCGGTGAAGTCATCGCCCTCGATGGCCCGTTCGGCAATCTGATCACCAACATCAGTACCGAAGATTTTCAGAAGCTCGGCTACCAGCGCGGCGACAAGTTGAAAGTCACCATCGCGGGCCGCGAAATTGAGATGCCCTTCGTCAAGACCTTCAGCGATGTGCCGCTCAAACAGCCGTTGCTATTCGTCGATTCGCGCGGACGAGCCAGCTTCGCCGTCAACCAGGCCAGCTTCGCAGCGGTATATGGAGTCGATCCGCCGCAACCGGTCTTTATTCCGCGCAAGGGGCGTTGAGTCGAAACTAGATTTTGCAACACGATATCGAAACAACATTTGAGAAAACATACTCCGGGGATCATCAATGAAAAGAAACAACGCCGTCCGCAAGCTGGCAGTTCGGAGTCTGGCAATCCGAAATCTGGAACTCCGTGTTCTAGCGATCAGTGTCGCTCTCCTGCTCATCGCTCTACCCGCATGGGCGCAGAGTTTCCGCGGATCCATCCGGGGCGCGGTAACCGACCCTAGTGGCAGCGTGATCGCCGGGGCCAAGATCACCGCCAAAAACATCGCCACTGGACTACAACGCGAAGCCACCACCAGCCAGGACGGCAACTACGTCCTCGCCGAATTGCCTGTGGGCGAATACAGCGTGAGCGCGGAAGCGCCGCCGCTCTCTCCCGCAGCGCAAAATGTGAGAGTCAACGTGGGACTGGATACAACCGCGAACTTTGACCTAACCCAGGTCAAGCAGCGGCAGGAGCAGGTGACCGTCACCGAAGAAGCGCCGGTGATTGAAACCACGCGCGATGTGTTGGGCCAGGTAGTCGAGCGTAGACTGGTGGACGAACTGCCTCTGAATGGCCGCGACTTTGGAAAGCTCGTGGCGCTCACCCCGGGCGTAACAGTAGATCCGTCCGGAGTGGCCGGAACGCAGGGCGGCTTCGGACAGTTCAACATCAACGGCAACCGTGACCGCTCCAACAACTATTCTCTGGACGGAACCGACAACAACGACCCTTACTTCAATAATTCAGCCTTGAACCAGGTCGGAATCACCGGAGCCCCCGCGACGCTCCTGCCGATTGACGCGATCCAGGAATTCAACCTGCAATCGCAGTTCGGCGCGGAGTACGGACGCAATAGCGGCTCGGTTGTCAACATCGTCACGCGGTCTGGGACGAATCGGGTCCACGGTTCGGCCTTCGATTTCCTGCGCAACAGCGCGCTCGATGCGCGCAACGTGTTCAATACAGAACCCAGACACACTTCGTTTCGCAACAATAATTTCGGCTCTGCCATCGGCGGCCCGGTGATAAAAAACAAAACATTTTTCTTCGGAGCTTACGAGGGTCAGCGAGAAGCGGTCGGCTCCGACTTTTTACTGGGCGTGCCAACCACCCCGGAAATCGGCCAGGCGCAAAACCTGGCCTTGTCGAGCGGACAGATCGCCACCATCAATCCCGCGCTCTCAAATATTCTCAGCACGTTCTATCCCGCCAGCAGCAGCAGTCAGATTGCTTCGGTCGTCAACGATACGAACAACCTGGATAACCTGATCGTAAAACTGGATCACAGCCTTACCAGTAACGAACTGATTACGGGTCGCTATGCCTTCGGGAAAAGCGATCAGTCTTTTCCCCTCGGTTCGCAGGGTGGATTCGGTAAGGGCTCGCGCCTGCCGCAATTTGCGCAAACCTCTCCGGCGAAAGTGCAAGTGGTTTCGTTCAGTTGGCTCTCAACCTTGTCGGCGGCAAAAATCAACGAAGTCCGGTTCGGCTACAGTCGCTACCGCACCTCGTTTAGCTCGCTCGATCTAAATCGGAAGTTCGATCCCGCATCGCTAGGCACCGCGCAATTTCCCTTCAACCTCGGAACCGGAAAGTTAGGCTTGCCCGAGCTGGATTTCAGCGGTGGCATTGAGAACCTCGGTGCCCAAGGCTTCAGCGTGCCACGAGGCCGGACCAGCGAAACCTACCAGTTCCTCGACAACCTGACGTGGTCGCACGGAAGACATACCTTCAAGTTCGGTGGAGAATTCCGCTGGGCCGCGGTCGACAACTTCAACGACAATCTCGAACGCGGCATTCTGTCCTTTGGCTCCGACAATTCTTCGTTCCAGTGCCTACCGCCAAACCCGCTTCCTGGCTGTAGCGACGCGGTGGTCGCTTCGCTGGCGAATTTCTTTATTGGCAATACGTTCCCGTCAATCCTCACCGGCAACACGCAGCGAACAACTTACAACAAGGGCCTGTCATTCTTCGGGCAAGACGATTACCGCCTGACTTCGAAGTTCACTCTGAACGTCGGCCTGCGCTGGGAGTATTTCGGCCCCCTCAGCGAAAAACATAACTTGCTCTCAAATATCGGCCGCGACGGCCTGCTGGCCATGGTCGGAACCGACGGACTGGATGGCGCGTATAAAAGCGACCGCAACGATTTCAGTCCCCGCATCGGCTTCGCCTGGAGCGCGACTCCCAACACCGTGATCCGCGCCGGATACGGCATCTTCTACGATTACGTCCCGCAAGATCTGCTCATCGCGAACTTCACCTCGTCGGCTGGCATCGCGACCAATCCTGTCGGCCCTGTCCCCGTGTACCCGATGAGTTATGATTCGACTGCCTTCAACGGCACCAACGCCGGATCCCCTGTTTTCACGGTGAATAACAGCGGGCCGTTCAACGTATTCGTGACTCCGCATCGTTTTCATACGCCGTACGTACAGAATTTCAACGTGAATGTTCAGCAAAAACTGGCCGCGAACACTTCTCTTGAAATCGGATATGTCGGCAGCAAGGGCACCAAACTAGTCCGCCTCTACGATGCGAACCAGCCCGACGCGAACTTCACCTTTCCGAATCAAAACTTTCAGTATGAGGACACCCTGGCTCCGGTGGCGTCGTCGACCTACCACGCGCTACAGAGTACGCTTCGGGTGCAGGGCGCACATGGGATTTCAGGGTTCGCCACCTACAACTACTCTAAGTCTCTCGACGACGCTTCCGATGGTATTGACTTTGTCGCCGGTGCCGCATTCCCGCAGGACTCCACCAACTTGAAGGCCGAGCGTGGACCTTCCACGTTCGACACGAAGCAGCGATTCACAGCGGCCGTAAATTACAAACTGCCTGAGTGGCGCGCGCTTCCGAAAGCCATCGGCGCGGGTTGGTCTCTCAACTGGATCGTGAGCGCGCAGAGCGGACGTCCGATTCCCATCGCCAACGGGAATGACAACAGCGGCAGATTCTACTTCAACCAACGCCCAAATCTACTGCCGGGCGTCAACCCCATCCTGCCTCACTGGACTCCGGCCAGCGGCTATCTCAATCCCCTGGCCTTTCAACAGCCCCAGGGCGGCACGTTCGGCAATCTTTCCCGCAATTCGATCTATGGACCCGGCTACACCAATGTCGACTTTTCGTTACTCAAGGACACGCGCCTGTTCGAAAACTTGGGAGTCCAATTCCGCGTCGAGTTCTTCAACATTCTGAATCACCCCAACTACGCCCTTCCGAGCGCAGGTAGTTTCACGCCCGGCATCGATCAGTTCGGCACCGTCGTGGCGAGCCCGCAAGGACTCATTAGTCAGACACCCGACGTAGCCCAGGGAAACCCGGGCCTGGGCGGCGGTGGCCCGAGGGTGCTTCAATTAGGTTTGAAATTGATCTTCTAGAAAAATTCGGGGTAGAGACGCGGCTAGCCGCGTCTGTCTGTGCAGCAAGGAAAATCTAGCCCGCCGCATCGAGATCTGCGGCGACTCGCGGCAGCACTGCCCGCAGCAGCGCGATGAATTGCCCCATCACACGCCGCCCCACCTCGAGCACTTCCTCATGCACCAGCGCCTGATCGAGAATCCCCGCCGCCATATTCGTCACGCAAGAGATCGCCAGGACGTTCATCCCCATGTGCCGCGCGGCAATCGCTTCGGGGACAGTGGACATGCCAACCAAATCCGCGCCGATGGTTCGCAGATAGCGAATCTCCGCCGGAGTCTCGTAACTTGGCCCGGCCAGCGCCGCATACACGCCTTCGCGGGGAGGAATCGAAAGCT
Source organism: Acidobacteriaceae bacterium (assembly GCA_043765355.1). Classification (GTDB taxonomy): domain Bacteria; phylum Acidobacteriota; class Terriglobia; order Terriglobales; family Acidobacteriaceae; genus Acidiflorens. The sequence goes on from JAYUJG010000025.1 coordinate 5,345, forward strand.
TCTTCGCTTCTTCGAGCGCGATCTCGCGATAGCGCTTGGCGTAGGTGTAACTCATATCGGGAAAGCGCGGGCCAAAGCGTTCGTCGTTCACGCCCGTTAGCGGATTCTGTCCCTGAAGGTTAATGTGATCGCGCAGGATGACGAGGGCGCCCTGTCCGTACTCGACATTGATGCCGCCGGCGGCATTGGTGAGGATCAGAGCGCGTATTCCAGCACGTCCAAGCACGCGCGTCGGAAATGCGACCTCGGCGGACGAAAGGCCTTCGTAGAGATGCACTCTTCCCTGCATCACAGCGACCGGGACGTCGCCGGATTTGCCGATCACGAGTTGCCCGGCGTGACCAACCGCCGTCGAACGTGGGAATGTCGGGATGTCTGCGTAAGGAATGCGGACGGCGTCGGTGAGATCGTCGGCGAACGATCCGAGGCCCGAGCCTAGGACTAGTCCGATCTGCGGGCGCAGTGCGGTTTGTGAAAGGATGAATGCTGCGGCGGATTCGGCGCGAGCGAATAGGTCTGGGGTCATATTGCAAGGTTGCACGGTATTAGAAAGTCACCTCGAACTCGCCAAAGGCTTTCTCGAGTTGCCACTGCAAGCGAGCGCGCTCACTAATCCCTATCAGTTTCTGGCACTTTTCGGCGACGCGATCACCGGACGCTTGTTCTCTCTCGCAAGCTGCGGCGCGTTGCAGCGCCCGCCCGTCGCTCCAAAGACTATCACCCGAAATAAAACTGTGTTCGAGACTCTCACGCGCCATCCGCTTCAGATCGGCGTACGACAAGCCATAAGTCTCGACCGCGCGCAGATATTCATGCGTCATATCACTGCGTGAAACACCGAGATCGTCGGTGGCGAGCGCCACCGGCACTCCATACTTCATATAGATCGGCAGCGGGTGGCGAGCGCCACTCACGCCGAGAATCACATCGTTCGACGTCAGGCAAATCTCAACCAGGACGTTTTTCTTAGCCATTTCCCGCAGCAACCCGACCGGATCGTTCTCGCTCATCACGGCCACGCCGTGCCCGATACGTTCCGCCCCGCCGCGTTCGATCGATTCGCGAATATGAAATCGCATGCCTTCGGGCGGGACCAACCCCATCGCCAGTTCATCGGCGTGCAACGAGACATGCGCTGCCGGATAAAATTTATGCAGCGCCTCGATGATCCGCATATGGAGATCGAAGTCGTGCATGGGAACGTAATAATCTTCAGGCATCACCAGATTGAACCCGACAAAGCGCGGGTCCGCTTTGGTCAGTTCAAAGCCCAGCAAAATCTGCGCAAAAACCTGCTCGCGCGGTAATCCACGCAACACCTGATACAGATATCGAATCGTAACCGCGCATCCCGGAGCAGCCTGCGCCGTCTGGCAATGCAGCACTTCTTTCTTGCGCGCCTCATCGGCATCGAGCGTGCTGCGGACCGACGCCACTAGGTCCGCCATCCCACCGGCCAGCAGTTTGTCGCGAAACTTGGCGAAGTCATTATCCGAATCCGAACTAGCATCCCATCCAATCTTCGTGCCGAGAATCGCCGCGCCTCCGCCATCCGCCGTATTCATCACCTCGACGTATTGCAGACGATCCGCCGCCGCCCGCGCCGCCACCTCGGCGACCGCGTTGCCAACGTGGCCCTGCATCGCAGGACCAAATTTCTCGAAGGTCGCAAAAAAATGATCGTGCCCCGATTCCTCCTCGCGATGCCAGTTGCGCATCGACCACGCATCCACCAACTGGTTATAGAGAATGTGATCCTGATAAGCGCAACGCACCGACGGCTTGTTGTTGTACGACTCGCAGGAATCGCACGCCGCATGAATCAGTTTCGAAGTGCTGCGATCTACACAAAGCGCATTCTCCGAAGCCCAATCGATAAAGCTCTCGGCATAAATCGCACCACTCAGGTGAACGTGGAGGTCGCCACCCTTCGGCATCTGTTGCAGAAACGCCAGCAGCAACCCTGGCTGGTGCCGGACGGATTCCATATACTTCGCGGCCTTTTGCTCGGCGCTTTGCGCCAAAGAGTTCTGCGACAAGCAGAGCGCAACAACGATCAAGGCACATACTGCAGCCGAGCGCGGGCATCTCATAAAAGGTCTCCGGTCACAACGCCAGAATTATAAAAGATTTGTAATCGCTAAGTAGGTACAACCAAGAAGCACTTAGGGACAGATGCCCTCGGCTGTCCACCCCATGCAAGTGACCTACGAGAAAAACAGGAAGTCCGGAATTGCGAGCTGGCTACTGTCCCAAAATCAGCGGCAGCCCACTCTTCCCGCCGCCAATTACCACCACCTTCGTATTCGGACTCTTCGCCAAATTCTCCGTAGCCTCAATCCCCTTCCACGCCAGTAGCTGCGAGCTGATCCCCTGCGACACAATCTGCTGAAAGTCCCTTACACCCGCCGCTTCAATTCGTTTCCGCTCCGCTTCCTGCTTTTCCTTGGCCAGGCGGAAACTCATTGCCAAGGATTCCTGCTCCGCCTGCTGCTTCGATTCAATGGAAGCTTTCAACGTAGCCGGCAACTGAATATCGCGCAGCAACACACTCTCCACCACCAACCCGCGCTGCCCGAGAAGATTCGCCAGCTGGTCATAAATCTGCTTCGCCACCATTTCGCGCTCTCCGGTATAGAGCGCGTTCGCCGTATGCGAGGCCGTCGCTTCGCGAATCGCCGCTCGCAGGTTGGGCTCGACCAGCACCTCGACGTAATTAGGCCCGATCTTCTGGAACACCTCGGCCGCCTTGTCGGGATTCAGGTGGTAGATCAGCGAGGTATCGAGGTTCATCACCAGCCCCTCGCTCGAAGGCACGCTGGCCGATTCCTTGATCTCTTGGGTTCGAATCGAAATTTCGTGATTCGTCTTCAGCGGATTCACCAGGTGAATGCCTTCTGGCAAAGCCTCTCCCGTAACTCGGCCAAAGAGCGTCAGAACGCCCACCGCGCCCGAATCCACGCGCGCCACGGCCGAAAACAAGAAGACCACTATCAGGAAGCCGACGAAAACCAGCCCCAATACCCGGAGAAGAGAACCGCCCTGCATGTCGAGTATCCGGCCACCGCCGGGGGGAGGATTGTAGATGGTCATGGCACGCTCCTTTTCACAAGGAATATTGTAGAGAAGGCAGTTTCCGAGCGTAAGTATCAGCGAGAAGACTGGATGAAGCCCGGCCAGGCACAATTACAAGAAGCAGGATTCATGCGGATAAGCCATCGATTTGCACAGCAATATTCTGAAGTCCAAAAAAGAAGCGCCCCGCGGGGAAGCCACGAAAAACCTCATGGATGCTGGGGATCCTGGCACCCGCCGAACGCGGTTGCACAATTTTCGTGTCACCGGCCTGTGCACGGCCTGCACTCGATTGATGAATAAGCAGTTACAGGCGCGTTAATTTCATTGACGTAAAAAATAGAAGTGCTAAAAGCATAATTGTTCTTTGACATGTTCTGAAGTTTTTCCGGTTGGTGCAGCGTCCGGGTCTCAAGCGAAGTCACTCAGACAACCGCGAGGTGAGTTTGGGAGGGCAAGCAAGGGTCTATAGCTAAGCGCTGGTCGAGAAGAACAAGAGCCACTGTTGGAGGCAGGATAGAGTCCCGAGGCGTTGAACTGGTTTATCCGGTTGGCGGTGAGCCCGGAGCCCGAGCAAGATCGGCTTGCAATGCACCCGCAAGGGAGTTGCAGGAAAAGGTCGGCGAGGGTCTAACGCGAGCTACTGGCCGAGACGAATGAGCTCAACATCACCTCGGGACTCTCTATTTGTTGTGAGCTTATTTGTTGCTAGGTTTGAGGCGCGAGTGCTCTGCTTTGGGTTTTCTTCTCTGTGGCTGCTTACCAGTTGATAAACATCTCCCCCCTGATGCGGTCTTTTGGAATCAAAGACTTAGAGCACAGTTCTCGCCAGGTCTTTGAGGAATAAGGACTTACGTCAGAGCATTTCTTGATTGATGTGTAAGGTATTTATAAATCAATGAGTTAGTAGATTTTCCCCCGTTGCTTGGCCCGCTGTCCGTCTTCATGGGCCTCACTCGCCCACAGGAAATCAATCACTTAGCGGGAGACTTTTTCAGGCACTAGTTGCGCGACCCTGGGTCTCGCCGCCAGGTCTTTGGGGAATAAGGACTTACACGATACAAGTCAGGAGATCC